>CAZAIY010000248.1:0-2359 GCA_964485295.1 uncultured Oxalobacter sp.
TTGTAAGCAGAAAGTGCATCAAACCAGGCATTAAAAAGTTCCATACAGTTTGTGCTGTTTTTTCTCGCTTTTATGTTACTGATGTCCAGATCCGAAAGTATTTCCGTGTGAGGATAGGTTGGGTGCAAAATGCGCAGATTTCTGATTAGAGCTGTCTGAAATGCCGTTTGATGGGTATTTTGTTTTTGATGAATGAGTAACGTTAAAAGTGGACCGTATCGAAAAAGAAAAAGCGTCGGCATGACAAGATGACGATCAATTTCCCTGGCAATGGCGGCCATTTCTTCTGTCAGCCAGATTCTTTCTTCCAACTCGACTGTCAGGAAAAGAATGGATGATGAATGATTCATATCTATCTTTGGATTATTTGCAATAGCATTTTTCCCGGAAAAAATAGCAAATAGTTCTTCATCAGTCAGTTGAAAAAGCAGGGCACTTTTTTTCCATTTTTCTTTCTGAATTTTATCTTTTTGAATGGCATCAATATCAATCTGGTTTTTTTTCAAGGTTTCAAAAAGTGTTTCAGTCGTATCAACAGGACGTTTAAAACTGTCATACCCAAGAGTCTGGAAAAAGGCCATAGCGGCTTCAGGTAATGTCAGTGTATGAAAATCCATTAAGGTTTTCTGAATCTGTTTTTGTTTGTCAGGGGTCATTGGAGTTGAATAGGACATAGGCAAATGAATGGAAAATGAAATTTTTCTGAGGATAACATAATCCCTGTCTGTTCATAAAAAAGTCACTGAAAATTTCAACTCGTATTATTTTTCCTTCTGTATTTTCATGCGTGCTTTTTCCAGTGCGGCGGCAATCATATTTTTTCTTTTTGTGGCATTTTCTTTTTTGGAGATGGCTTGCATTCGTTTTTTTTCCTGCCGTTCCAATCTGTTTTGACGTTTCCCGTAATTTGTTTTTGCACGAAAAGCGGATAAAGCTGACCAGGTGCTTTTGACAGCTGGATTATTTGTAGTGTCTTTTGTCATGATACAGTCAACAGGACAGGCTTTAATGCATAAATCACAACCGGTACATTGTTGCACAAGAACGGAATGAGCCAATCCTTTCGCACCAATGATGGCATCAACAGGGCAGACTTGAATACATAGTTCACAGCCGACACAAAGCGACTCATCTATGGCGACGATGTGATGTGGCTGTTCGTTTCCATAAATCGGATTTAAGGAAACAAAAGGTTTTTTGGTTAAACGGGAAAGCTGTTTGATATTTTTTTCTCCACCTGTAGGGCAACAGTTAATAGGTGCGCCTTTTGTAATAGCGTCAGCATAGTCGCGACAACTGCCATAGCCACATTTTTTGCATTGGGTTTGAGGCAGTAGTGATAAGATTTTTTCAGGTGTTATGCGGTTCACAAAAGGTTGATGCCATTCATCTGTCAATGAAAGAGGATAAAAAATTCAATCAAAAGTGGGTGTATCTACTCCCAATATTTTATGTAACTTGGGTGATGTTGTCGTATATTGAAGATGGATTTTCTTTTCCGGGAAAATATAAGGTGCGGCACCAAAAGCGGCCAGAGCCGCTTCATGAAAACCGGAGAGAATCAGTTTTTTCTTCCCGGGATAGGTGTTGATATCCCCGACGGCAAAAATACCTGGAATACTGGTTTCAAATTTTTGCGTATCAACGACAATTTGCCTTCTTTCGATTTGCAGTCCCCACTGTTCAATCGGCCCCAGTTTGGGAGACAACCCATAAAAGACGAGTAAACAATCCAAAGGAATCCGTCTGGTTACTCCATCCAGACCGGTAACTAAAATTTCAGTCAAAATGCCCGCTTTTTCTTCAAATCCCGTAAGCTGACCGGTAATGGATTGCATTTGAAAATCTTCGCAAAGAGCCTGCATTTTGGATACGGATGCCGGTGCGGCACGAAAATCTTCTCTTCGATGAAGCAAAACAACGGATTCGGCAATATTGACAAGATTTAAGGTCCAATCCAGAGCGGAATCCCCGCCACCACAAATGACAATATTTTTGTTGCGGAAAATTTCAGGATCCCTGATACGGTAAAAAAGCTGTGTACCTTCAAACTTTTCAATGCCGTTCAGTTTGAGTGTCCTGGGCTGAAAGGCCCCGACGCCTGCTGCGATAAAAATGGTTTTGGTAATAAACCTTGTTCCAATTGAAGTTGCCACATCAAAACGTTCATCGTCCCTTTTTTTGACTTCGGTGACTTCCTGTCCCAGATGAAAGGTTGGAGAAAACGGTTCAATCTGCTTCATGAGGTTATGGGTCAGTTCCACTCCTGTACAGACAGGAACAGCCGGAATATCGTATATCGGTTTGTCCGGATACAGTTCAATGCATTGCCCGCCAACAAAAGGCAGGGCATCAATGA
>CAZAIY010000249.1:0-2349 GCA_964485295.1 uncultured Oxalobacter sp.
CGTTATTTTAATGCTTGGTGCCGCTGTTTTGGGTGTCGTCGTATTCAGATATTTTCAATTACCTCCTATTTTAGGTTATCTCACCGTTGGCATTATTATTGGTCCTCACTCGACCCAATTGGTCAGTAATGCAGAACCTTTACATGGCTTGGCGGAATATGGCGTTGTCTTTTTGATGTTTTCTGTCGGACTGGAATTTTCTTTACCACAGTTATTCGCCATGCGACGCCTTGTATTTGGACTGGGCTTATCACAGGTTCTTGGAACAATTGCTGTTGCCATAGCCATTTGTCTTGGATGCACCTATCTTTTTTCCATCATCAATATTAGCTGGCAGGCATCTTTAGCTCTGGGTGGCGCAATCTCCATGTCTTCCACGGCAATTGTTTCCAAAATGCTGGCTGAAAAACTGGAACTGGAAAGTGAACATGGCCGTCGTACAATTGGCGTCCTGCTTTTTCAGGATTTGGCCGTCGTTGTTCTTTTGATTTTAGTGCCGACTTTAGCAAACAATCCCGGCAATATCCTGTTGATTATTGCTTTGGCAATGGGTAAAGCCATTTTGGTCATGGCAATGATTCTGTTTTTCGGGCAAAAGCTCATGAATAAATGGTTTAGCCTGATTGCACGAAGAAAATCCCAGGAACTCTTCATGCTGAACCTGTTACTTGTCACACTTGGTGCGGCATGGATCACACAGTTTTTTGGCCTTTCCATGGAATTGGGTGCTTTTATGGCCGGTATGCTGATTTCGGAAACACGATTCAAGCATGAAGTTGAAGCCGACATAAAATCATTTCGAGATGTTCTTTTAGGGCTGTATTTCATTACAATCGGCATGCTTTTGAATGTCCGAATGGTGATTGCCTACTGGTGGGCAATTCTTTTACTTATTTTCCTGTTTTTCATTATCAAATTCGTTTTGATAGTCTGGATAACCAAGTTCTTTGGTGCGTCAAAAGGTATCAGTATTCGCACGGCTTTGGCTCTCGCACATGTCGGTGAATTTGGTTTTGTTCTTTTAAACCAGTTAGGTTCCCTTAACATGATGGAACCATGGTTAACACAAGTTTTCCTGGCATCTATGGTGCTGTCTATGCTGTCAGCTCCTTTCATCATTGCTCAGTCAGACAGAATTGTCATGAAATTTTCAGCCAATGAATGGATGCTGCAATCTTTGGCATTAACACGGTTAGCCAGCAATACAATGGGAACAAAAGGGCATGTCATTATTGTCGGTTTTGGCAGAACAGGACAAAACATCGCCAGATTGCTAAATGAAGAGAAAATTGTCTATCAGGCACTTGATCTTGATCTGGAAAGAATCAGACGTGCGGAAGCCGCTGGCAATAAGGTATCCTATGCAGATGCAACCCGACGGGAAAGCCTGATTGCAGCGGGTATTCACCGTGCATCATCTTTGGTTATCACATTTTCCAATACCCATGCCGCATTGACGATTCTTCATTATGCAAAAGAATTGGTCCCTTCTTTGCCCGTTATTGTTCGCAGTTACGACGATGCGGATTTTGAACAGCTAAAAGAAGGTGGTGCAGATGAAATTGTGCCGGAAGCAATAGAAAGTAGTCTTGTATTGACTTCCTATGCCTTCTTGGCGGCAGGCATTCCTGTACGTCGAGTCATGAGACGTATACAGGAAGCAAGAATGAAACAATACGCTTCTCTTCGGGAATACTTTCATGGAGAATCCGATATTACTCCTGTTGATGAAGAAACATATCGTCGTTTGCACTCTCTTCGTATTCCGGAAAAATCCCTATCGATTGGACAGACGCTTGGTGATTTGGGATTACCTTCATCCAATGTTGAAGTTACCATGATTCGTCGTGGCACAGAAAAACTGGAACCCTTTTCTGATTTCAGGATTGAAGCAGAGGATGTCCTCGTTTTGAGGGGAACCTCTGAGGGTATCGCTTTCATGGAAGAACGTCTGTTAAAGTGATTTACCCTGACACTTTACATCATTGACCTTTATCGACGTCTTCTCAAATATTTGAGGCATAAAGGGTAAAAACCGCACGATCGGTGATTACCCTTTTAAGACAGATGCCAGATATTTACCTGTAATACTGTTTTTGTTCCTGACCAAGTCTTCCGGCATTCCGGTTGCAATAATCTGTCCACCTCTTTGTCCCCCTTCAGGTCCCAAATCAATAATCCAATCCGCTGTTTTGATGACATCGAGATTATGTTCAATAATAACAATTGTATTGCCTTGATTTCGTAACCGGTGAATCACCTTCAAAAGCAAATCAATATAGTTAAAATTAAGCACTGTTGTCGGTTAATACAAAATATAAAGAGATATCACCGTATCCCTCTTGGACA
>CAZAIY010000250.1:0-2342 GCA_964485295.1 uncultured Oxalobacter sp.
AACAGCAGAACGTACAGCACTTAACTTTTTGCAGCTGTTATCAGGAGTCGCAACATTGACACGAGAATATACTCGCTTGATTTCTGGCACGCGAGCTCGAATTTATGATACCCGAAAAACATTGCCTGGGTTAAGACTGGCACAAAAATATGCCGTGCGTGTAGGAGGGGGTGAGAATCAACGTTTGGGTTTATATGATGCCATTCTTATCAAGGAAAACCATATAGCAGCGGCAGGGGGTGTTCAAGAGGCTTTTGAGGCTGTTCAATCAACAAATAAAACCGTACCAATTCAAATTGAAGTGGAAGATCTGGATCAATTAGAGGAAGCATTGGCTGCTGGAGCAAAATCTATTTTATTGGATAATTTCAGCATTGAAATGATCAGAAAAGCTGTTCAACGTACAGCACAAAGAAAAACACCTGCAGAAAAAGAGGGTAAGCCACCTGTATTGGAAGCTTCGGGAGGAATTAATACCGCAAATGTACGTTTTATTGCTGAAACAGGTGTTGATCGTATTTCTATTGGTGAATTGACAAAAAGTATCAAGGCCATTGATTATTCGATGCGAATTCTTTCTGAAAAATAAATCTTCATCTAAAACGTATTTCTGATAACGCTTTTATCATTTCTTCCAAGAAGAAAATTTATGAAAAAAACTGACATGAAACAAAAAGGAAAAACCTTCCTTCTTGTTTTATTGTTTGTTTTTTTGCAATTGTCTCCGATTCATTTTGCAGGTGCGGAGACAATTAGTTCCTCATCCCTGAAAAAAGGATATAGTTTTTCTGAATTGGATCAGATGTTAGCACCTGTTGCTCTATATCCGGATGCCTTACTTTTGCAAATCCTTAAAGCTTCAAGATTTCCTCAAGAAGTGGCAAGGGCGGCTGACTGGGTTGAACAACAGATGGCTCTTAATGGAAAATCAGTAAAAAATTCCAATGCTTCAAAGTGGAATAGCAGTATCCGATCTTTACTGGCATTTCCCGATATTTTGATAACAATGTCATCCAGAATAGACTGGACAACAAAATTGGGTGACGCTTTTGGTTTGCAGCAGGAAAAAGTTTTGGATCGTATTCAGTTTTTGCGTCGTAAAGCAAAAGCGGTTGGTCATTTAAAATCCAATGAGTGGATTAATGTTGAAACAGTCAATCATCAAATTATTATTGAGCCTTTTTCTTCAGAAATGATTCATGTTCCTTACTATAATCCCCATATGATTTATGGATCATGGTGGTGGCCGGAACAAGAACCCTATTATTGGTCTCCCTGGCATGGTTATGGAAATTTTCCACATTATGTTTCGGAAGTTTTTTTATGGGGAGCCGGTATTCAATTCAGGTATCCTCATTTTCACGGGCATATTGATTGGAAAAAAAGAAAGATTCATTGGGATTTGCCTCCAAAATATCCTGCAGTTATCCATAAATAATTAGGCATGAATTGAAAATCCATTAAGATACGGTGAAAATGGCAGAAGCAGTGGAAAGACGATTTTTCTTTATTGGACTAAACTATAAAAAATCCGCAAAATTGTATGGTTTTATCGATAAGGAGAAGTATCTGATGAGCGAGCCAAAAGTAAAAAAAACGGATGAGGAGTGGCAGGCATGCCTTTCTCCTTTATCTTATGATGTTACCCGAAAAGCAGCAACAGAAGCTCCTTTTACTGGAAAATACTGGGCTTATCGACAGGAAGGAATTTATTATTGTGTTTGTTGTAAAACGCCACTTTTTGCTTCGGATGCCAAATTTGAATCAGGCTGTGGATGGCCAAGTTATTTTAAAGCAATCAATCCTGAAAATGTGATTGAAAAAACCGACTTTTCTTTGGGAATGATTCGAACAGAAATTATTTGTGCTGTTTGTCACGCCCATTTGGGACATGTGTTTAATGATGGTCCTCCTCCGACAGGTTTACGCTATTGTATTAATTCAGCTGCATTAAGTTTTGAACCTGCCCAATCCAAAAGTTAAATCGGAAAAGATGTCAGTTAGTATTCAAAAAGCAGATTTTAATATTTCTGATGAATTAAATAGGCTTCGTCATGGTAATCCACATGTGGGTGCGATTGTGAGTTTCGTCGGAATAGTACGTGATCTTCATGAAGATGTCCGTATGTTGGAACTGGAGCATTATCCGGAAATGACGAAACAATCCCTTTTGGATATCATTGAGCAGGCAAAATCACGCTGGCCGATATTAAATGTCAGAATTATTCATCGAATTGGGCGGCTTTTTCCGGCAGATCAGATTGTACTGGTTGCAGTCGCTTCCAACCATCGGGTAGAAGCGTTTGCGGCTTGTGAATTTATTATGGATTACTTGAAAGTCA
>CAZAIY010000251.1:0-2339 GCA_964485295.1 uncultured Oxalobacter sp.
TACTCGTTGCATTGGCACCAGACGTTTCTGTCGCATAGCTAAAGAAATCGGTGCCCATGTCACCATTCAAATCCATTCCGAGTTTATGCTGGGCATTAAAGTCGGACGCCAGATTGATTGCGATCAATCCCAGTTCATTCAAGACAGGATCGATTTCATTGTCACGATAGTCAATATACCCCTGAAGATTGCCGCCTTTTATCAATTTGTCGGCAAGCGCAATCTTGTCATTGTTATAGATATAACCAATTTCTATCTTGTCCGGATCTTCCAGAGATTTTTCCGCATACATGGAAAAGGACTGGTTGTTGATGACCAGAGGCTGTCCTGTGCCGATATAGACATCCAGATTGTTGCCGTTTTCAACTACCCTGATCCCGATTTCCTGTGACAGCTGCGTAATCAGATAATCCCTTTGATCCAAAAGATCATTGGGAGCAGGATCACTTTGAGTTGGCTGGGCACGGCAAATCTGTTCATTCAGTTTGGCAATTTCAGTTGCATAGGTATTGATCAGCTCCACACTGTTGATCATCTGTGCATTGATCAAATCACGCTGTTCATTGAGCTGGGCAGATAAGTTGTTATAGCGCTCCACCAGAACACGGGATTCAGCCAGCATGGCTTCACGGGTTGCAGCCGAAGTCGGCGTGGAAGCAATTTCCTGTACCGCACTGAAAAAATCCTGCAGGGCAGGTGAAACACCGGCCGTCTCATCGGTGACCATATTGTCGATTTTCTGGATCAGCCCATAATAAGTATCCAGACGGCTGGATTCCGACTGTGTTTCAACATACTGTTTGGCAACAAATTCGTTATAGACACGACGCACATCGTCTATTTGGGTACCATTGCCGATAAAACCGAAACCGTAATTCTGTCCATGTTTATTGGACTGCAACACCACCTGGCGGTTGTACCCCGGCGTATCCGCATTCGAAATATTATGACTGGTTACGCTGATGGCGTAATTTGCTGATAACAGTGCACTTTTGCCTATACTGTAGATATTTCCCATAGCTAGTTCTCCACATCTCTACAGATTGATTAACGGCCAATTTTTCAATAACTTGAGAAAAATTATTCCATTCTGTTTCAATTCAGCTTTTTAACCCTGCAATACCCGGTTAATCACACGCATCAGCTTGGATCCGTATTCCGGATCTGTCGCATATCCTGCGCGTTGCAACCCATAGGCAAAAGCAGCCGGATCCTGTGAATGAACAACATGCTGATATCTTGGATTTTCGCTTAAAAACTGGGCATAGTCCTTAAACGAATCCGCATAGGAGTCGTATGCACGGAATTTTTCAACTTTTTTGATCATTTTGCCGTTTTCAAACTCGGATGTTAGCACATCCACCGTTTTTCCTGACCAGTTATTGGCCTTGATGCCAAAAAGATTGTAACTGGGCGAACCATCGGCATGCCGCATCTGTTTCTGACCCCAGCCGGTTTCAAGTGCCGCCTGGGCCAGCATGAATGCCGGAGGAATGCCTGTTGTTTTGCTGGCTTCCTGTGCATGGGACATCATTTGATTGGTAAAGGCTTTTACATGGGGAAGCACCGGTTCCGACTTCGTTTTGGATTGCACTTTTGATGTCACGATATCTTTCAACTCATCAGGAATACTGGCGTCGTCTGCCTTGCTTGATGACTGGAAAGGGGCATATTTTTCCTGCAACAGGGCTGTTGCCTGTGATTTTGCCGATCCTGTTGACATCGCCCGATAGGCGTCAACAGAAACCGCAATCTGGCGTTTGCTCAAATAGGGTTCCGTTTCTTCCGCATCCAGCTGACCTGTTGCCACCAATTGCCGTAGCATCTGGTCGGCAAACCCGAGTCCCTGTTTGGCCACCTGCTGGCTGATCTCTTCATCCAGCAGCTGCGTATAAAGTTTGGTCTGCTGGGAATTGAACAAACCGTCCTGCGGTAATGACTGGCGCATGCTTTTTAATATCAGTGAAACAAAAAGCGCTTCAAACTGTTCAGCGGCCGCTTTCATTGCGGCAGGAGAATTGCCGTTCTTATGGGTTTCTGCTCGAATCGCATGTAAATTGCGGCTGTCAATAATCTGTGTTGCAGATGCCGTAACATGATCTGTTATCCCATTCATTGCGCCTGTATCCTTTTCAAATGGGGCCTTTTATTAAATGACTTCCAGTTCCGCACGAAGCGAACCGGATGCTTTCATTGCCTGCAAAATAGCCAGCAGATCCTGTGGTGTTGCACCAACGGCATTTAATGCTTTTACAACGTCAGACAATGTGGCGGATCTGTCCAGAAGAACCACTTCCCCTTCTTCCTTTTTGATCTCGATCTGTGCATTCTGAACCGTT
>CAZAIY010000252.1:0-2309 GCA_964485295.1 uncultured Oxalobacter sp.
CCATATTACCTTCTTCCTGAAATAACCGGGTATGATGCATTTCCAGATGTTAACAAGATTGCTGCCTCTCAATAAAAGAGTCAACATTATATGTATTCTATTTGCAGATATGGCTCACACAAGACATAATTAACAATGCAACATGATATTGTATTTGTATGGGTTTACTTGTTTAGTTTTGACGATTACTTGTTAAACCAGCAACTTTCCTCATCATGATCTGATATATTTACAGGGAAACTAATCGCAAGGGAGACAATTGATGACTTACTCAAGGCCAGCCCCAACCCTGCGTTATTTTGCCGTAATTAATGCCGGCTCATCAAGTTACAAATTTTCTTTATTTGAAGAAATGGATGACGGGCGATTGGAAAGACGAACCTTTGGCGGAATAGAAGGTGTTGGCAGTGACGATCCCTATTTTATTGCGCGAGACAGTAATCGGAAAATTCTCAGCCAACATACCTGGGGCAGCAATCTTTCCAGTAATGCACTTCTTGAATTTTTGGTTGATTGGATTGAAACCCATCTGGCACCAAACAGACTCAATGCTGTCGGCCACCGCATGGTGCATGGTGGTCCCGATTTTCTGGAACCGACACTTGTTACCCCGGAAGTACTGGAAAGGCTACGCCGCCTCATCCCATTGGCACCATTGCATCAACCAAGAGTTCTCAATGTGATTGATACCCTTTCCGAGAGGTATCCTGATCTTTGTCAAATTGTCTGTTTTGACACATCATTTCATCAAACCAATCCCTATATTTCCCGTTTATACGGCATTCCGGGACATTTAACTGAAAAAGGAATTGTGCGTTACGGATTCCATGGACTGTCTTTTGAATACGTTATTAACGAATTGCAGCAAATCGCCCCCGAGGAAGCAAATGGACGGACAATCATTGCCCATCTTGGTAGTGGAGCCAGTATGTGTGGCCTCATAAATGGAAGAAGTATTGCCAGCACCATGGGATTTTCCACACTAGACGGACTGGTTATGGGAACCCGCACAGGTTCATTGGATCCGGGTGTTATCCTCTATCTTTTGCAGCATGAAAAAATGGGGGTAAGTGAACTGGAAACTTTACTTTATAACGAATCCGGTCTACTTGGTGTCTCCGGAATCAGTTCCGACATGCGCGATCTGTTAACAACAGGTAATCCTGCTTCAAAAACTGCTTTGGATTTATTTGTTTATCGCGTTGCACGAGAAACCGGATCCTTGGTAGCTGCCTGTAAGGGACTGGATACCTTTGTTTTTACTGCCGGTATAGGTGAACGTTCTCCTGAAATCAGAGAAGCCATTTGCAAACAAATTGAATGGCTTGGAATTGAAATTGATGAAGAAGCCAATCAGGCTGGACACATGTGTATCAGCAAACCTGAAAGCCGGGTATCTGTCTGGATTATTCCTACTTTTGAAGAATTAATGATTGCACGTCATGGAGCACGGCTGTCTGTAAAACCGGTGACAGAATAAAAGTATTTCAGATTTTTTCAGTTACTTCCTGTAAAGACCAGCGTGGAAGAACAGTAAAAGTATAATTTTTTTCAGCCAAACTCGGATTATCCAAAAGACGCATTGCTCCGGCAAAAGCAATCATGGCACCATTATCCGTACAAAATTCCATCTCCGGATAATAAACCTGAATTCGCTTACGTTTGGCAACGTCATTTAATGCCTGACGTAATTGAGCATTTGCCCCGACTCCACCGGCAATAACAAGCCTGTTAAACCCCGTCTCTTTCAAAGCCCGTAGGCATTTAGCGACAAGGACATCAACAATAGCGTCAACCAGTCCTTTGGCAATATTACATTTTTCCGATATATCCAACCCTTCATCCGAGTTTTTTACTGCTGTTAAAACTGCTGTTTTTAAGCCGGAAAAACTGAAATTCATGTCTTTTGAATGCAGCATTGGCCGGGGGAAATGATATTTTTCCGAACTTCCCAATTTTGCCAAACGAGATATTTCCGGTCCGCCTGGATAAGACAAATCAAGCAATTTGGCAGATTTATCAAATGCTTCCCCAGCTGCATCATCAAGCGTTTCTCCCAGTAAAACGTATTGTCCTACTTTATCTACCCGCATTAATTGTGTGTGACCACCTGAAACCAGTAATGCAACAAATGGAAATTCAGGGGGATTAGAAGCTAAAAGAGGCGAAAGCAAATGTCCTTCCAAATGATGAATTCCTAAAATGGGAATATCCAATGCCATACCCAAACTATTTGCAACGGATGCTCCCACTAAAAGAGCACCTGCCAGACCAGGTCCTTTGGTATAGGCTATTGCATCAATATCGGT
>CAZAIY010000253.1:0-2303 GCA_964485295.1 uncultured Oxalobacter sp.
TATTGTACGGCACTCTCTGTGCTCCCGGGGAGAGAATTGCCTGTAGTTTGCATGAATTTTTACTATTTTGGAAATATGGCCCCTGAAAAACCCCCGAAAGAAAAACAGCTTTGGCAACCGGATCAGGGATTCACTTTATTTGATACGAGTCTTCCTGAATATAACGGTAATTTTCTGACCGATTGAATTTTGACATCCACAAAAGCCGGTCGATGCCATGTCCTTACTGTCTTTTTGTGAGGGGTTGCGTGACCGGAAAAACGATCCTTTCCGGTATAGCGCGTCACCAGTACGGTTCGCATGCCCATTGAACGGGCCACCTTCAAATTACTCTCGCTATCTTCCACCAGCACACATTGAGAAGGATGCTTTTTTTCCGAGGCGATTAATTTTTGAAGCAATTTTCTGGAAGGTTTGGGGGAAAGTCTCCCATGTATTGTCATCGATTCTATCGAAACATGCCGCATAAAATTTTTACGCAGCCCCAAATGCTTTAACACATCACAGGAATAACGGTACGCCGAATTGGTCAGAAGAATCTTTTTTCCCGGCAGTTTTTTTATTATCTTCGAAAGATTCCTTTCGCTACGAATCATTGAAGCCAGATCCGGCAAATCATGCGCCGCTTTTAAAAACGCATTCGCCTTGACATCATGATGTTTTAACAACCCCGGTAATGTGGCGCCATAACGCTTCCAGTAGAAAAGGCGTAATGCATCGGCTTTGGCCAGGGCCTTTTCATCCTCTGAATTCATGATTGCCTTTGCAATAAAACGGTTCATATTTTCCGAAATGGCCGGAAAAATCGCATGCGACGCATCATGCAGGGTATTATCCAGATCAAATATCCAGATCATGGGCTGCCTTTATCAAGCAAAAGAAATCGATATAAACAAAGCTCCTTAAAACGGAAAGGATTCTTCCCATTTTAAGGAGCAGAAAATTCGGTCCGTTTTCAAACCAATTATTTGGCCTTCGCTTTCATTTTGGCTTTTTCTATATCCGCTTCATAACGTTTTGTGACCCACCATTGCTGGAGAATGGACAAAATGTTATTGACGACCCAATAAAGAACCAGTCCTGACGGGAAGAAGAAGAAAGTGATAGAGAAAATAATTGGCATCGCCATCATTAATCTTGCCTGGAGCCGATCGGGTGGTGGCGGACTCATTTTTTGCTGTATGAACATGGAAACAGCCATCAGAACCGGCAAAATATAATACGGATCCGGTGCCGCAAGGTCTGTAATCCAGCCAATCCATGGAGCATTGCGGATTTCAATACTGGCCAAAAGCACCCAGTAAAGTGCAATGAAGACCGGAATCTGAATCACAACAGGCAAACAGCCTCCAATCGGATTGATTTTTTCCTTTTTGTAATAATCCATCAGCACCTGATTTTGCCGCTGCTTGTCATCCTGATATCGATCCTTTAATGCCATAATTTCCGGCATATGCTGCTTCATGCGGGCCATACTGCGATAGCTCGCCGCTGACAGCGGAACGAATGCGACCTTCACCAGGACAGTCAATAAAATAATTGTCCATCCCCAGTTTCCGATTTCCTTATGAATTTGCACCATCAGCCAGAAAATCGGTTTGGCAATAATGGTCAGCCAGCCATAGTCTTTTACCAGTTCCAGTCCCGGTGCGGTTTTTTCCAGTACGGCAGACTCCTGCGGGCCGGCATATAAACGGGCATCGGTTTCAACGGTCTGATGCGGATCGACAACCCCTACCGGCACAATTGAGCCAAATGCAAATAATTTGTCATCAATTTTTCTGGCGAAATTTTCACGCTTGGCATTGTCTTTCGGAATAATCGCGGATACGAAATAATGCTGGACCATTCCAATCCAGCCATTATTGACTTTGGTGGCAAACTCGGCTTTTTCATCCCGGATTTTGTCAAAATCCAGTTTCTGGAATTTTTCCTCATTTGAATAAACGGCCGGCCCCGTAAAGGTACTGATCCAGCGGGATTGTCCCTCCGGCTTGCTGTCATCACGTACCAGCTGCAAATAGACGGAAGGATTGATGGGATCCTTCGTCAAATTCGTAATATCCAGCTTGACATCAATCGTGTAATTGTTTCGATGGAAAATATAGGTCTTGGTCAGGCGCACACCTCCCTGCGTTGCATCCATCACCAGTTTGATTTCATCGCCATCCCCCAGTGTTTTACTGCCCGGACGGACCGTATAAACGGTTGTATGATTGGGGTAGGAACCACCTGCCAGTCCCATCTGCGCCAGGTAGGTCAGATTCTCGCTTGTCTGGAAAAGCGTCATCGGTTTTTCCGGA
>CAZAIY010000254.1:0-2302 GCA_964485295.1 uncultured Oxalobacter sp.
AAGAAGCTTCTCCTTTCCAAACAAATGAAACTGGAACCTTTGAAATGGTTTTTTTTCCGTTCTTTTCCAATAAAAGATGCTGGCGATAACGCCGAACAATAACGCCATCCAACTCCAATTTGACTTGCGCATCTTCTCTCGCATTCAATAACTGTTTTCTGGCCTCATTTAGCCAATCCGTTGATGGCATTTGCAATTTATATTTATTTAACCAAAAACGGAACAAATTGTCGAAACGATCCTGATCCAATTGAGACATTCTTGCCATATTTAATCTGTCACCATCACGACAGGTTTCCCAATCCTGTTTAGCCAATACATTTAATAAACGCCTGGCTGACTGCATATGTTGCGCATTTCGGATAAAGCTTTTTTGAAATCCGGGAAAGAAACGGGCTAAAACTGGAACAATCTCTTTACGAATGGCATTTCTGGCATAGCGGACATCTGAATTTGAATTGTCTTCTACCCATTTTAAGTGATTTTCATGCGCCCATTCTTCCAGTTTCTGACGGGATACCGTCAATAACGGCCTTAACAAATGCAAGGCCTGAACTTGTTCTGTTTCAGATACTGTTCTGAACATTTCCATACCGGAAAGTCCTGCCACACCCGTTCCCCTTAACAACTTTAACAGAATCGTTTCAACTTGATCATCTTCGTGATGAGCTGTCATCAGTAAATTCACTTGATGCTGGCGACATAAACTGATTAACGCCTCATAACGTTTCTGGCGGGCCAGTGCTTCAATACTTTCTCCTGTTTCACGAGGTATATTCACTTTTCGTGCATCAAATTGAACTCCCAAATTCTGACAGGTTTGATAACAGTGCTCTAGCCAATCATCGGCTCCCGTATTTAATCCATGATGCACATGAAAAGCAAAAAGCGGTATGGCTTTTTTGATCGCGTAAGCACAGGCCAAATGCAACAAAACCGTAGAATCCAGTCCTCCAGAATAGGCTACAGCCATGGCTGTATGAAAGTGACTGGTCTGGTCGGCAACAAAAACGCGTGATGGAACCGATTCCAGCACGCGCTCAAACTGGGAGGTTAAGGAAAGCTCCTGTGTTTGTTTCACTCCTTACTCCGAAGTGACCGTATCTTTATATTCACCATAATTCAACCATTTTTTATGGCGGGCTTCCAGCAAATCATTTATGGAAACATTTTTAAATTGACGAAGTGCATCTGCCAATGCCTTTTTCAATAAAACCGCCATCTGTTTAGGGTCACGATGGGCTCCCCCTAAAGGTTCATTAACAATTTTGTCTACCAGTCCCATTCCTTTCAAACGATGGGCTGTCAGTCCAAGTGCTTCTGCCGCTTCGTTTGCCCGCTCCGCTGTTTTCCAAAGAATGGAAGCACATCCTTCCGGAGAAATGACTGAGTACACGGAATACTGCAACATTAAAACCATATCTGCAACGGCAATTGCCAGGGCACCTCCTGAACCACCTTCACCAATAACGGTTGCAATGACAGGCACTTTCAATTTGGCCATTTCAAACAGATTTCTGCCAATTGCTTCAGATTGACCACGCTCTTCCGCATCAATCCCTGGAAAAGCCCCTGGCGTATCCACAAAAGTAAATATTGGCAAACCGAATTTTTCTGCCAATTGCATAAGACGCAAGGCTTTTCGATATCCTTCCGGTTTTGGCATGCCAAAATTACGATAACTCCGTTCTTTCGTATCACGTCCTTTTTGATGCCCGATAACGATACAGCCCTGTCCATTGAATCGGGCCAAACCGCCAACAATAGATGGATCATCACCAAAATTTCGATCACCATGCAATTCATGATAATCCGTAAAAATTTCATTAATGTAATCTAACGTGTATGGCCTTTGGGGATGACGTGCAATTTGCGATACTTGCCAGGGCGTCAATTTACTGTATATCTCTTTTGTCAACTGCTGGCTTTTTTTTGTGAGTTTTGCAATTTCTTCGGAAATATCTACAGATGAATCATCCTGCACTAATTGCAAATCTTCAATTTTTGAATCTAACTCAGCAATTGGCTGTTCAAAACTTAGAAAAGTTGTTTTTCCCACAATAATTCCTCTACAGCCTTATACAACACCACAGCATGAAAACATTTTCTGCATATCCATACCATTATGACTGTCTAAAAGATTCTGTTCATAAAATGTTTCAGCATTGTAATTATTAATTGGCAGTCGGTCAAAACTCTTCTTCAAAACTTTTTCCTATCAATGAAAACCATTGCCTTTTCAATTTCAATCACATACATGGGAAGAAATCAACAAACAGTTTGATTGGCACTTACGCCCGTC
>CAZAIY010000255.1:0-2280 GCA_964485295.1 uncultured Oxalobacter sp.
CCATTTTGAATGCGGCAAATGAAGTCGCTGTACAGGCTTTTTTGGATCAGCGTATCGGATTTGGAAAAATCCATGATATCGTTGAAAGTGTTTTAGATAAAGTCCATGCACAACAGACCGAATCCGGTCTTGAAAGTGTTTTGATGCATGATAACATAGCCAGAAAAGTCGCTAATAATTTGATACCGTCATGATTATCCTACAAACATTACTGGCTTTTGTTTTCGGGCTGTCGCTACTTATTGTCGTTCATGAGCTCGGGCATTACTTTGTGGCAAGATTATGTAATGTCAAGGTTCTCAGGTTCTCACTCGGCATGGGAAAAATCCTTTTTAAAAAGGAATTCGGACCGGACAAAACCGAATGGGCCCTTTCACTTTTGCCCGTAGGCGGGTATGTCAAACTGCTGGATGCCAGAATCGATGATTTAAGCACCTTATCCCCGGAAGAAAGAAAACGCGAATTTACAGGTAAAAATGTCTGGTGTCGTATTGCCATTGTTGCGGCAGGTCCTTTTGCCAACTTTTTACTGGCCATTGCCCTACTGGGCGGGCTTTACATGTACGGTATTCCCGAACCTTTGGCCAGACTGCGTGCGGTTCCTGAAAATACGGTTGCCTACGAAGCCGGTTTGCGCGGCGGGGAAAAGGTTGTCAGCATGAACGGCGTACCCGTTTCGAGTTGGCCGGAAGTCCGTCTCAAAATGGTCGAATCCATGATGGCAAAGCATCCTGTCTTTTTGGAAGTCGAAAAGGAGGGTGTCGTCAAAGTCGTTTCAGTGCCGTTAAAGGAATATTATATCGATGAACTGTCTGCGAGTTTCATGGATCAGTTCGGACTGGCTTTGGCCCGTCCTCCGGCTGTTGTCGGTCAGGTTTTTCCAAATGGTCCTGCAGAAAAGGCCGGGTTGCGTCAATCCGATCTTATTACCCATGTCAACGGAAAAGCGATTATCGATGGAGTCGATTTTATTGAAAAAATGCGACAGTCTCCCGGTGTCCCCTTACTTCTAAAAGTCATGCGAGGGGATATCTCCATCGAAATGACAATTGTTCCGGAAGCCTTTGAGGAAAAAGGCATTGCGTATGGAAGGATCCTGGCGGAAATACCGGTTATGCCTGAAATGACAACGGTTAGCTACGGCTTTTTTGGTTCGATAGCAAAAGGCATTATCAAGGCATGGGATACTTCGGCGCTGACTTTGAAAATGGTCGGAAAAATGTTTACAGGCGATGTGTCCGTTAAAAATATTACCGGACCTGTTACCATTGCCGATTATGCAGGAAAAACGGCCAGGGCCGGTCTGATCCGCTACCTTTATTTCATTGCTTTTATCAGTATCAGCATCGGAGTCATGAATTTACTGCCCATACCTGTTTTGGATGGAGGACTTTTGCTGTATTATGCTGTGGAAGCTGTTAGCGGACGTACCGTTTCCGATCGGGTAGGAGAACTTGCCCAGCGTGTCGGTCTTGTTTTATTGGGTATTTTACTGGTTGTCGCTGTGTTTAATGATGTCTCCAGACTGATTGGATAAAGCGGTGGCAAACAAACAATAGGTGGCGGATTTAAAAAAAGTTTGATACATGGATCTCATGAAACTGGTTTCCTGTTTTCTCTGCCGATATCTGTTTCGGGCAGCCTTTTTTGTGGCTGCATTCGGCTTTTTTTTCGCCGGCTCCTCCTGGGCAGTCAACCCTTTTGTGGTCAGGGATATTCGTATTGAAGGCATTCAGCGAACCGAAGCCGGTACGGTGTTTAATTATCTGCCGGTTCGCGTAGGCGATACATTTACGGATGAAAAAGCCATTACCGCCATCAGAACCCTTTATGCAACAGGCTTTTTCAAGGATGTCCGTATTGATGCCGATAATGATGTTCTGGTTGTGATTGTCGAGGAAAGACCTGCCATTGCCAGTGTTGAATTTACCGGCATGAAGGAATTTGACAAGGATATCCTGAAAAAGGCATTAAAGGATCTGGGACTCGGAGAAGCGCGGATTTATGATCGTGCCCTGGTGGAGCGCGCAGAGCAGGAACTGAAACGCCAGTATCTGTCTCATGGCTATTATGCCGTTCAGATTTCATCCACTGTCACACCGGTTGAAAGAAATCGCGTTGCAATCAATTTCATGATTGACGAGGGGCATGTTGCCAAGATTCGTCAGATCAAGTTTATCGGGGCGAAAGCCTATTCGGAAGATACACTGCACGAGTATATTGATTTGACAACACCGGGCTGGTTTACCTGGTATACCCGAAAAGACCAGTATTCCAAGG
>CAZAIY010000256.1:0-2270 GCA_964485295.1 uncultured Oxalobacter sp.
CAGGCATCCATGACAGATGTAACGAGCCTGTAAAATATAGGATATTTTTTTATCATTACGAAATTGAAGCAGTGCGGGAAGAATCTTTTCTTTGGGCGGTGGCTGTAATTCCGTAAGGAGGGTTATCCACTGTTTCAGATGATTTTTTTCTGTTTGCATGGATGTCAGGTCAACTGACGCAAAACGAGACAAGACAACGGTGTTGCTGTTTTGTAAACTCATTGTCAGTTGGTCTATCAGCGTCATGACTTCAGATTCTGCATATTCCAAAATTGCCACGTGGGATGTCTTCGTTTTTTACACGAGGTTCATCTAGCTCATAATATTCCAGACGTAATTCAATACGACGGCTTTCTTCCAAGGTTTTTTTCGCAGAGTTAAAGGAGTAGCCTCCAACCAGAAAGAGATCACGAACAATTTCCTTTTCTTCATTACTCAGCGGGTTTTGATCTTCCTTGACATCTGCAAGTAAAACACAAAGTACGCGCTGGCTTCGTTGCAGACTGAGATTCAAGTTCATCAGATAGTCGCCTCGCTGATCCGCAAAACCTTCTACGACAATCCGTTTAAGCCATTTTTTTCCAGGTTGCTTTTGAGCCAGTTCTAGGATGTTGGGTAAAAAACCACGTAAGTATTTTGCTTGTTCTTCTGTCAGTTGGGAACTGCCTGTCTCAAAACGAACTTGCTCTCCAAAATCGATCACATTTTTTTCTTGATTGATACTCACACCAGGATACTGTTCAGCGACATGTTTAAATTGGGTGAGCATTTCGCTGATCTCTTCTTCCCGTTCCGCTTTTTGGCGTTCCGTATCGGAAACGGTTTTGGTAACAGCCAGCAGGGCAACACTCATCACTAAAAGGAAAAGCACCATTAATGCAGTCATTAAATCAGCAAAAGAAATCCAAAAAGGTTTTTCACCTTCATCTTTGCTTTTTTTACCAGTAATGATGTGTTTGCCCAGCATAGAAATTACCTGTTGGTACTTTGCCAGGGTTTACTGGAAATGGATTGTCGGATTGTTCCAAGTTCTTCCAAAGTGGTTCCCAGTTCCTGAATACCGATACGTAACAAAGAAACTGAATTTGAAAGCGTTTTTTGGAAGTCCTGATTGGCATTGTCAACGACTCTAATCATGCCGGAAGTAAATGCATTATGTGCGTTTTCTATTACTTCGGTGATACGGCCTAAATAGGCATCGGCTTCTTTTTGAGCGGTAACGAGTTTATCGGTTGCTTTTTCAATCCACTGCAGGACTTCGCCATTTAAAGTAGCTTCAATTCGGGACTGTTCAACCGTTCTTTGCAAGGATTCGAGGAAGACCGTCATGGTATCTCTTGCTGCCTGGTAATCAGATAAAACTTGACTTAATTCGCCTGAAATACCAGTAATGGAGTTGGAAACTTCGCCAAATTCAGCGATCAGATTGGAAGTTTTATTAAGTGTTTCCGTCATTTCCCGACCGGTTTGCGCAAAGGATGTCGATGCTTTATACAAGGTATCGGCTGCTGCATTTAATTGAGTAGAGGTTGATCCAGTTGTATAGCGCATCGCATTAACTGCCGCTTTCATTTCATCGACAGCATTAATGACACCACTTGCCAGTAAATCAACCTGTTCTCCAAATTCTCCAACTACTTTGCGGCTTTCTTGTGTCAGTTCAGATTGATATTGTTTTCCGGTTTCTGTTGCGGATTGAATATGATGACTCATACTATGGATGACACCGGCCATATGGTTGGCGATGTCGTCCAGTGTGATTTGCAGTTTGGCCTGGGCTGCTTCCTGGGAACGGGATACCGCCAAGGTGAGCTGTTCAACAAAAGCACCCATTTTGTCGTTCATTATTTGTTGTCTGGATTCAACGCTGGCCATGGTAACAGCCAATTGGCTTGCCATGGCATAGGCGCTACGTTCTCCGGCAGATTCCACATTGTTTGCCATACCTTCCATGCGGGACATGGTTTCCTGCAGGGAGATAAGGGTTTTTTGCTGAATTTCATTGATATTTGAAATCTGGTCTCCCAACAAATCCTTCAAGTTTTGATTAAAACTCTGTAGCAGGTCATGCATCATATTGTGAACAGCAAACCCCTGTTCTGCGCTCATATCCTTAATCACATTAGTGATGCTGGCAAGAGGTTTTTTTAAGCTGTCTTCGATACTGGAACTGATCTGTTTTCCAAGCATTCCTATAGCTGATATTTGTTTTTCGGTTTGAACGGTCATTAATTGCCGGAGTTCGTTGAGCAGTTCGTTTTTTGCAGGTA
>CAZAIY010000257.1:0-2259 GCA_964485295.1 uncultured Oxalobacter sp.
AGGCAATTTGTATATCTTCGTTAGCAATTCCCAGGCATAAAGAATAGCATCACGCTTGAAATAATCCCCAAAACTGAAATTGCCCAACATTTCAAAAAAAGTATGATGACGTGCGGTATATCCAACATTTTCCAAATCATTATGTTTGCCACCTGCTCTGACACAACGTTGTACTGTCGTTGCACGTGTATACGGACGTTTATCAATACCAAGAAACACATCTTTGAACTGCACCATACCAGAATTGGTCAAGAGCATAGTAGGATCATTTGCCGGCACTAACGGACTTGATCGAACAATGGTATGTCCTCTTTCAGCAAAAAAACTAAGGAACTTCTCTCGAATTTCAGAAGATTTCATAATTATGTAAAGTCACTTTAATACAAAAAACATTTGTTTACCATAAAATCTCTTTGCATATCATTATGCGCATAGATTTCCATATCAACCAACCCATTTACGCGCATTTCTGAACATACGCATCCAGGGAGAATCCTCTCCCCATGAATCAGGATGCCAGGAATGCTGAACTGTCCTGAACACTCGTTCTGCATGAGGCATCAATACTGTAAATCGTCCATCTTTTGTTGTAACAGAGGTAATGCCTTGTGGCGAACCATTTGGATTAAATGGATATATTTCGGTTGGTTTACCAGAATGATCAATATACCGCATGGCAACATCAACCCGATCAATATCACCCTGTTGAGAAAAATCAGCAAATCCCTCGCCATGTGATACGACAATTGGTGTACGCAAACCTGTCATACCATCAAAGAAAATGGAAGGAGATTCTGGAATTTCCACCATGGTAAAACGTGCTTCAAACTGTTCGGATTTGTTCCGTGTAAATTTCGGCCAGTTTTCAGCACCTGGAATAATGGAAGATAAATTACTCATCATCTGGCAACCATTACAGATTCCCAATGCAAAACTATCTTTTTTCTCAAAAAAGACACTAAATTGTTCTTTTAGCATTTGATTGAAAAGAATCGTTTTTGCCCAACCTTCACCCGCACCGAGCACATCACCATATGAAAAACCGCCTACAGCAATTAATCCTTTGAAATCAGCAAGATTCATCTTGCCTGAAATCAAATCGCTCATATGCACATCAATGGCGGAAAAACCTGATTTGTGCATAACATAAGCCGTTTCAACATGGGAATTGGATCCCTGTTCCCGTAAAATGGCTACTTTGGGTCGAATACCTGTATGAATATAAGGAGCCGCAATATCCTCCTGCATATCAAACGGGACAAAAGGAGAAATACCTTTATCTTCTTTGTTTTCAATGCGCTGGTATTCCATATCGGCACATGCCGGATTATCCCGCAAACGGGCAATACGCCAACTGGTTTCGCTCCACAATCGATTTAAATGAACAATGGACTGTGAATAAACCGTCTCTGTTTGATAAGCAAAAGTCAAATTGGTATCATTTGTGACCGTGCCGATAATATGAGACAGGTCAGCCAGATTATGTTCTTTTATACACTGAAGAACAAACTCCAAATCTTTCTTTCTGATTTGTATGACTGCACCCAGTTCTTCCGAAAAAAGAACACGGAAAAGTTTTTCCTGATAATCCAATATGCCGGTTGTTTCAACCAAAGACTGCACTAAAGAATCAAGTGAAATTTGCAAACCTGCTCGTGATGCAAAAGCCATCTCTGCAAGTGTCACAAAAAGCCCTCCATCAGACCTGTCGTGATATGCCAAAAGTTTTTCTGCCCTGTTTAATTGCTGAACCAAGGAAAAAAATGCTTTCAAAATTTCAGGACGATCCACATCAGGAACTTCATTTCCAATCTGCCCTGTTACCTGCGTCATAGCTGATGCACCCAAACGGTTTTTTCCAGAACCAAGATCAATCAGCATTAATGTCGTTTCACCAGCATCCAATTTTAACTGTGGTGTCAACGCTTTTCTTACATCAAAAACCGGAGCAAAGGCAGATATAATCAACGAAATGGGAGAAATCACTTCCTTATTTATCCCTTGATCCTGCCAGGTAGTACGCATAGACAAAGAATCCTTTCCAACAGGAATACTGATTCCTAAAGCAGGACACAATTCCATTCCGACCGCTTTGACCGTATCAAACAAAGCGGCATCTTGTCCTGTCTGCCCGCATGCTGCCATCCAATTTGCAGAGATCTTAATATCCGACATTTGACGAATAGGGGCAGAAGCAATATTGGTAATGGCTTCACCTATGGCAATTCGCCCAGATGCAGCCGCATTTACAACAGCAAC
>CAZAIY010000258.1:0-2252 GCA_964485295.1 uncultured Oxalobacter sp.
AAATTCTTAAACATTCCAAATCAATGAAAAAGAGATGAGAACGATACTGTTAATGATAATGGCTTTTCTTTTTCTGAATGTGGCTTATGCAGATCCCGTGCCACCCAGATTAATGCGAAATTTGAGAGGCTATCCGGTAATGAAGGCTTCCCTGCAAAAAGGGGTGTTAAAGCTGGTTACAACACAGCATGTTGTGAGTGAAGAAGTGTATGACAATGTCGTTATGAATGGTGCCTGCTCGGTTCTTTGGGATAATCCGGAAAAAGGCTGGTTAAAAGCCAAAATTTCCCGTATTGAGGTGCTTAGCCGGGATGAAAAACAGGGTTTCGCTTTTAATCATGCCCGTCAATCCTGTACTGATTTGGCCAGGATTGAACAGGAAACATCACGCAAAGAGTTTATTTCCAAACAAACCTCAATTTGTCAGAATGGGTATTGTGATGATGCACAGGATATAAAAAAATAAAATAATTTATACTCCATATTCAAAAAAAATATAATAATTGAATTGAATAAAAAACTGATTTGAGAAAAATATGTTCAAGAAAAAATCAAATGGCGAAAAAAGCAGATTTAATTTACTTGCTTTTCTTTTAAGCCCCTGGGTAAAAATTGTTGGTGGTATTTTCTCTTTATTGGCAGCCATTCTTTTTGGCGGGTTTCATCTTTCCCGTCGAAAAAAGAAAAAGATTTCGGAATCGGATGCCAAGCTGGCGTTTTCGCAGTTAATCAGTCGTCTGCAGGATGCCAAAAACCATTTGATGGAATATCAGTTATGGTTAAAGACGCAAAGTAAGGATGAAATGGATATCAAGGAAGTTCAGGTTCGTTATGCAGGGTTGAAGAATTTATACAATCAATGGGTTTCTCATGAAAGAATGGAAGAAATATTGGGAACAGTTCAATATGATCCCAGAATTGGCATGAATATTTCCAATGGTTTGCATGAATTACGAAGCCTCAATATTTTGATGGAAACCCTGATTAGGGAAGAAAAACTGCAAACTTCGGAAGGAGCAACGCAGTTATTGACTGCAGATGAGCATCTGGAAAAAGCAATTGGTTTTTTTAACTATATCAATAAATACGAAGGTGAACTGGAAAATATGCCATCAGGCAATTGAGATCTTTGTTTTGCATTTTTGCCATGTCCATTAATACATGGCAGTTTTGTTTTGAAAGCATTTATGGTATTGCCGGTTTATGATGAACTGAATAATTGAAAACGCTAAATCCTGAAAGAAAACACAAGGTTAAATGAAACAGAAGGGATATTGCTTGTGACATGATTTCATTCATTATTTGATACGGTAACATTCATGATGGTTCTGAATCTGGCTAAATATTAAGAAGGATTTGCATGAAAAGCATTACAGTACTGATAGGCTGTTTTATTGTGTTGCTGTGGGGTTGGAGGCGTGTTTATCATCACATCATGCGTAAGGACGGGCGTCCATTAATTGCCCATATGATCAGCTTCCTTCTGGCACTTTTTCCTGCCCGTTTTTTTGCTTTTGCATATCTTTCTATTTTTCCGCCCGAAGGTGTTGAAGCTGTTTCGGATATGAAACGATTTTTATTATGTGGGCTTTTTGTTTTATCAGTAGTGGGGCTTTTAATTTTGACAAGAAAAAGGAATGTCCCTGTAGAAGAATCACCAGAACAGATTGAAGGTACGGATCCAATTGAAAATGCTTCTTCCGATGAATTTTCCCAAGACAAAATGGTCGAAGAGGATTTTTCTGAAGATGTGACACCATCAGAACCGGCTATTGAAGATACCAAAGCAACTCCTCAGGAAAATAATACTTCCCAGCACGCCTCTTCAGACAATTCATAGTGATTTGCAAATAAGATAATGATTTGTTTGTAAAAAATGCAGCAAACAAAAATCCTCATCCTGCATTCATTTCAAAATCATTTCTGGTTGAAATGACTATTGAAAAAAATTCTGCCACTTTTATCCCATTTTATTTTTGAAACCATAACGGATGCACTGGACTTTCTCCTGTAGTTTTGAATACTATTTATGTTATTTATTTCTTATTTTTTTTCGATTTTACGATTATAAGGAAAGGCCTCATGCAGACCGAATCCGATCAGCAGAAAGAATGGAAAGAAAAAACACTGGCTTATGCAAAAGCAATGAATGCGTATATTGCCAAAGGAGTAAAAGAAGGTTGGGAAAATGCCGGAGAGGAACCGGACTCAACAGGTAGGGAACATCTCGTACCGCATTTACTGGTTGCTTT
>CAZAIY010000259.1:0-2250 GCA_964485295.1 uncultured Oxalobacter sp.
CGATGCCATGCACAGAAATATGCAGCTCATGGTAATCATGATGAATGTTGTTTCCGGCAAATTTCTAAATGCCATGGAAGAAATGCGTAATGTTAAAAATCACAATGCTGTCTGGAGGCTCTGTAAACTGCTTTTGGAATTAGCTGAGCGCTATGGGATCAACTATGACAATAAAGTCCTTATTCATGAAAAAATCAGCATCCAGATGCTGACGAGTCTTTTAGGTGTTAACCGCGCAACAACCGTTCGCTCCATGAAATTATTGCGTGACCTTGGACACGTTGAATACATTAATGGCTACTATTGTATACGCAATCTTGAATCGTTAAAACGTCATCAAGATCTACTCGAAAATTTATAGAATGCTAAACATAAAGGAACATATCAATAGACAATTCAAAAAGAAAAACGCATGGCAAATAACATTTTCACGTTATTCACCATGCGTTTTAATTGGTTCTTTTCTAATATTGCCCCCCAAATAAATCTCCCAAATCCACAGGTGCAAATGCACCTGTATAGGCTTATGCGAATCGTCTTTGCATCCTTCGAATGCGATAATAAAATTACCAAAAACTGAGTGTATCTCAAAAATGAAAAGGAGGAAATGCAAATGTCGTTACCTGAATTCGACTATATTGCCGCCAAATCTTTAAAAGAAGCATCTGACCTGATTGTCGCTCATGGCAACAAATGTGTTGTTATGTCTGGCGGCACAGACGTTATTTTGCTTCTCAAAGAAAATGGATTAAAAGATGTTGATACTGTTATTGACCTTAAAACAATCCCTGAATTAACTCAGTTGGATTATGTAGACGGCGAAGGTCTTAAAGTGGGCTCCAACACAAAATTGTTTACAATTCAAACATCTCCTGTTGTCAATGACAAAATGCCTGCAGTTGCTCAGGCAGCTCATTACGTAGCATCCAGCCAGATCCGTCGTAAAGGAACAATGGTTGGTAATATTTGTAACGCTTCCCCATCTGCTGATACTGCTCCTATTCTTCTTGCTATGAACGCAAAAGTAAAGACATATGATCAGGATGGCGGACGTGAAATCGCAATTGATGATTTCTTCAAAGGCGTTAAGAAAACTTGCTTGAACAAAGAAAAAGGTGAAATCGTTACAGGTATTGAAATTCCAGAATTAAAATCCGGTGAAGGTTCCGCTTATTTCAAACATGCTATCCGTAAAGCCATGGACCTCGCAATCGTTGGCGTTGCTGCATGGGTAAAAATTGATGGCGGCAAAGTGGCTGACTGCCGTATCGCTCTTGGTGGTGTAGCTACAACACCAATCCGTGCTCTTGAAGCAGAAAAAATGCTGATTGGCAATGAAATTTCCGATGAACTCCTTGAAAAAGTTGGTGTGACAGCATCTTCTGAATGTCACCCAATCTCTGACGTACGTGCTTCTGCTGAATATCGTACAGATATGATCCGTGTTTATACAAAACGTGCGATCAAAAAAGCACTGGAAACAATGAAAGCATAAGAAAGGAGAGAATCGCAATGAAGCATATCATTAAATTTATATTAAATGGTGACCCTGCTGAAGAATTGGTAGAAGACGGTTTGACTATGACCGATTTCTTACGTAAACAGATGCATCTTACCGGTACAAAGCGTGGTTGTGAAGAAGGTGAATGCGGCGCATGTACAATTCTTTTAGATGGCGCTGCAGTCAATTCCTGTATGATGCTGGCTGTTGAAGCTGATGGTCATGAAATCGTTACCATTGAAGGCGTTAAGAAAGATGGCGTTCTTCATCCATTACAGCAGGAATTCATGGATAAATGGGCACTTCAGTGTGGCTTCTGCACACCAGGTATGATCATGTCCGCTTTATCTTTATTACATGAAAATCATCACCCTACAGAACAGGAAATCCGTGACGGTATCGCTGGTAACCTTTGCCGCTGTACGGGTTATGCAAAAATTGTAGAAGCTATTGATGCTGCTGCAAAGAGACTGGCTAAGGAGGTGCAGGCATAATGGCAATGCGTTCTAAAGAATACTACGCTGATATTGAAAGCGTATACAAAAAACCGGAAGACTTTGAACTTGCCGGAAGAGGTAATGCTTATATTCGTATTGATGCTGAAGCTAAGGTTACTGGCGCAGCTGTTTATACAGATGACGTTGATTTACCTGGCATGTACTACTGTAAATTAGTACACAGTCCATATGCTCATGCTTTAATTAAAAGTATCGACTTTACAGAAGCTTTAAAAGTTCCAGGTGTAAAAG
>CAZAIY010000260.1:0-2223 GCA_964485295.1 uncultured Oxalobacter sp.
CTTGACACTTCCATCACAGTGAGAAGGCAGGAAATCTATGAATATGGAAAAAGAATCAACGATAACAATTAAATAAATCGTTAATTCTTCTTGTCAAATCGTTAATTCTTTCTGTTTTCTCGTTAATTCTTGTATCAAAATCGTTAATTGTTGCATTTTCAGAATAAATTGTATATAATATAATCAGTAATCTGTAAGGAGGTTGTTTTATGCAGGCTGAAGATTTAAAGAAATTAGTTTATGATGTTGTTCGCACTAAAACAGAATCACAGACAATAGAGTTGAAATCTGCCGCATCCGGCTGTCCTACCAAGCTTTTTGATACTCTCTCTTCTTTCTCCAATCAAGATGATGGTGGTATTATCATTTTCGGCATTGATGAAAAAGAAGGTTATGCAATTAAGGGTGTTTATGATGCTCAGGACCTTCAGAAAAAAGTCACCGAACAATGCAAACAAATGGAACCTTCCGTTCGTGCTCTTTTCACCACATGCGAAATCGACAATGGAATAATCGTAGTATCTGCCGAAATTCCCGGAGTTGATATTTCAGAACGCCCTGTATTTTATAAAGGCGTAGGTCGTGTAAAAGGTTCTTATGTCCGTGTTGGTGAATCAGATGAACCCATGAGCGAATACGAAATTTACAGTTATGAAGCTTTCAGGAAAAGAACCCGTGATGATATCCGTGTTATTGAACACGCAAAATTCAATATGATTGACGAGAAACGTATGGAAGAATATCTTGCCGCGGTTAAACGTGAAAGAAAGAATCTTGCAGACAATGTTTCCGAGGAAGAAATTCTTGAACTTATGGGTATTACCCAAGAAGGCAAACCCACCCTCGCTGGTCTTATGACATTCTCAAGATATCCTCAAACATATTTTCCTCAGCTTTGCATAACCGCCGTTTCCCTTCCTGGAACTGAGCATGGTACTGTCGGTGATGGCGGCGAACGTTTCATTGACAACAAACGTATCACAGGTGCAATACCGGATATGCTTGATGAGGCCGTTGAGTTTGTGAGAAAAAACAGTCGCACTAAAACAATTATTGATGAAAACGGAAAACGCGTTGACAGACCGGAATATCCTATCATCGCAGTTCGCGAAGCTATCCTTAACGCTTTGGTTCACCGTGATTACAGCGTTCACACCGAAAACGTTCCAATCCGCATAGAAATGTATCGTGACCGCATGGAGATTATTAACAGCGGCGGACTCTATGGAAAAATTTCTATTGATGCTCTTGGAAAAGTCCGGCCTGATACGAGAAACCCCGCTTTAGCAAATATACTCGAGCTTTTAAAAGTAACCGAGAACAGATACTCAGGTATTCCCACAATGCGTACTGAATTTTCCAACGCAGGACTTCCCGCCCCTATATTCTCAGTAATGCATGGTGAATTCAAAGTAGTAATGAAAAATGGACTTTTTGCAGATGCAAACCCAACTTCCAACTCGGTCGTAGAATTCTGCAGCATTCCTCGCTCAAGAGATGAAATTGTTGCTTTTATGGGTAAATCAAGAAACCATGTTATGTCGCAGATTGTAAACCCTTTACTTGCTTCCGGGGAACTAAAAATGACTATTCCTGACAAACCCAAAAGTCCCTACCAAAAGTTTGTTAAAGCATAAAACATTCTAAAATTATAGTATTTTGAAGGCAACCACCTCATAGGGTAGTTGCCTTCTTTTTTAATGCCTGCACATTTGAAATTATATGAATACGATTACGGAATGAATTTAATAGGAAATGTGTGCAGGCTTATTAAACTATTTTTACCAAGCTATACTTACATCAAATAAAGCATCTTTGATTTTTTCTTTTTCAGCTTCATCAAGGCTGCCATTGGCAAACCATGTGTTGAGCTGTTTTGTCATCCAACTGTTTTTAAGGAGATCTTTGGTGTAAACAACTGCATTTTCTCTTTTAATGCCTTTAGCTTCTGCTTTAACTATGCGTTTTTGAGAAAATCAGCATACAGCTCTGCGGTGGTTTCATCATCAATGATTTCATAGTCCCACAACTTATGAACATACTTTTTGAAATTCTCATCCGACATATACTTTGGCTTTCCTTTACTGTCTGTTTCAATAACAATAAAGGTGCCGAAAATGTTTGTTCCATCCACCATACGGTTGAACTCAAGGTCAAACATATCAAGAATAACAGGATAGACGGCGTAGACGTTTTCGTCCATCCTCTTTATCCTTGCGTTGT
>CAZAIY010000261.1:0-2219 GCA_964485295.1 uncultured Oxalobacter sp.
CATCCACGACGCGCTGGGAATATAAAATTCCTGCACCACCAATCGTAGCGGATGCAATGAGAACACATCCGAGAATCAATATAATGAATTTTGTTTGGATTGATTTCATCCGTAATTTTCCAATTTTTATTTGAATTTGAAATAAAAATTTATTGATAACATTTCATGTGGTTTGACATAGGGGAAAATTAATTTTTTGTTGATTTTATAAAAGGAAATCCTTGTATGGAATGGATTAAACGGAAGTCAAAAGCCCTATATTTGATATCAAATATAGGGCTTTTGATTTTATAAAAATTGATATGGATTAAAAATCAATTTTCTCCCTCGGTTTTTTTGCCGCAGTATGGACAAAATGAGAATGTGTCAGCCGGTAATGGTTTGGCACATTTTGGATTTGAGCAGGTTGCCGGAATGGGACCCAGTTCGACAATCAGTTCTCCTTCACGAACAGGTATCATTTGCTTGGTTTCACTATAATTAGCCGTTTTTAGAACCCGCTTGACAATACCATCTGCCGATGCCAATACCGCTTTTTCCTGTTTCATAATAGAGATATTGAAGAGTTCGTCACCTTTTTTGACGACTTGTCCAGGGCTAATATAAGTCACCCACAGGTCTCCATTACTTGGAGCAGCGATATGATAAGGATTATCTGGATCTGCCTTGGATACATTACCTTTTCCGGAAGTGCCTGGTGTGCCAACCTGGACTTCAGAACTCATAATTTCTGAATCAAGTACATAACGAACAATAGACATACCGTTTTCATCTGGGTTGCGTATACTCAGTAAGGTAAGTGTATGCGGTTTTCCTTGGCTATCCAGGAAGTTTAATTCTTCACCAGGCATCATGCCTTCAAACCAGATGTCCAGAGGTAAATTATTTGGGTTGCCATAATTTAACCGGAAGTCAAAGGTTTTTAAAGCATCAGCCGGGTGGTTCAGATAAAGTAATAATTCATCTTCAGTTGGTTCTCTATGCAAATGTTCATGCAACGCAGCACGTTCAGCATCAAAATCGATATCTGATAACAATTCTAATGGAGAACGTTCGGTGCGTTTTTCAATCATTTTTTTCCAGTCTTCCCCAAAAGCACTTTGGTATACCCATTCTGCAGGGAATCCTAGTGGAAGTTTTCCATATTCACCTAAAAGCAATCCGCGGAAAGCATCGTTACAATCCTGGTAAATCATTAAACGTGCTTCTTTCATTTCGTCAGACAATTCTGCTTCGGAATGTGTGGTGACATGTTCCATGACTTCCAGCAATTGACGTACGGCGTTATCTCCACCGCGTCTATGAGCGCCTGTTACAGCTAAAAATGCAGTATTCCAGGTAATTTGTGATCCGGGAGTGACATCATGATAATGGACAATTTGTCGTGCACAGGCAAGGAAACGAAGCATTTGTGGCAAAAGGTGAATATAGCCCTGGTTAAATGCGCCTTGTTGCGAAGAGGAGGTCGCACCACCAGGCATGCCATGATGAACGACGTCATAATCAATACCTTGGAAGTAAGGTGCTGTATAACGATCGTAATAAGGCATGATTTGTTTTAATACAAAGTTTCCTTCACGCAACATGTGTTTATTTAAATTCGTTTTTAATCCCAGTTCTTCCAGATAGGCTGCTGTTGACAGGATTTCACCTTGTCCATACCAGCGCATGGCAGCTCCCATTGAAGTGTCAATAATATGAGCACCTGCTTTGGCTGCTTCAGCAACAGCGGGAACAAATAAGCCATCTGTGTAGTGGCGATGATAATGCAGAATTAATTCCGGCCATTCTTTACGTAAGGCGGTGACCAGTTCCCTCATAAAGTGAGGAGGGCAGTTTCCGGCCATATCTTTTAGACCCAGGATAATATTTCTGGATGCTTCTGCCAAATCTTTGCCCATGATCTGAGCTGTTTGTTGCAAAATTTCTCTGGTGACATCCAGGTAATGTGCAACCGTAAAACCACGACCATAACTCAGGGATAGTGAAGGTTGAAAAACAACACTTGGAGTATGCAGAATGACTTCTGCAAATGGACGCATGTTTTCAATATGATTGAGAAAATCAAAGCTTCGAATGACGTGGAATTCCTCACAAATTTTTTCAGCCGTTGCATACATGAGATTGCGTGGCTGAGGTCTATAACCCAAAACATTGGTAGACCGAATTAAAATCTGTTTCATGGTTTTCGGTGCAATTCGATTCATTTCCTTTGCTTC
>CAZAIY010000262.1:0-2195 GCA_964485295.1 uncultured Oxalobacter sp.
AGTAACGCTTGGCACCTTTCAGAAAGCGCCACAGCAGGGAAAGTGTTTGCTTGTTCTTCATTTTCGTTCTCCGTTTCTTGTTTTTTGGGCATGAAAAAAGGGAAACCCCAGGGTTTCCCTTTTTAAACGGATACCGATCAGCTAGACGCTTTTGATATGATATTCATCCCTGTCTTTATCCTGCAGGAAAATCTGGGCATAACTTCTAGGGTTGGCGGATTCAAACTGTTCCATCCCCCATTTGCGGCAGGCATCGCAACAATAACGGGGAAGCTGAACCGCAAAAATATGACCGTGACGCCCTGTATCCGCGCTGGAATCCAGTGTGACCGCTCCACCGCAATCGGAACACTGCCTGACGACTTCATGCAGGTTTTCACGAATTCTGGCGGTATCGTAAAAGATATGAACTGAACGTTTATGGAAAGGCTGATCCGGATAGACATCGTATCTCAGCTCTTTTCTGTTTTTCCAGTTATGCAGGGTGTAATCTTTTAATTTGACCAGAAATTCCGTGATATGTTTGGGCTGAACCTGTTTGCGCGGATCGTAATCCGGTTCGCGGATGTTGCTGTAATCCATACCCGCCATGGCCAGGATAATACCCGTGTTGATGTAAGGAAGCGCACTTTCAATCGAATAGCCTCCTTCCAGAACGCACAGATCCGGATTCAGTCGATGATTGAGCACGGCATAGCCCTGTGCCGTAAATTTCATATTGGTGATCGGATCGGAATAATGGTTATCCTGTCCGGCAGAATTGATAATCAGCTCGGGTTTGAAATCATTGACAATCGGCATGATGATTTCATCGAGCACATACAAAAATCCTTCCTCACAGGTTTCCGGCGGCATGGGCAGATTAATTGTCATGCCAAAGGCGTTGGGGCCACCCAGCTCATCCGGGAAACCGGAACCGGGATATAGGGTTCTGCCGTCCTGATGCATGGAAATAAAAAGAATATCCGGATCATGCCAGAAAATATCCTGTGAGCCATCACCATGGTGGCAATCCGTATCCACAATGGCGATACGACGAATACCGTATTTCTGGCGGATATATTCAACCATAATGGCTTCCATGTTCAGGGTACAGAAACCGCGGCTTCCGTGAACCACACGCATGGAATGGTGTCCGCAGGGACGAACCAGTGCAAACGCATTATCCACTTCCTTGTTCATCACCTTGTCAGCGGCAACCAGTGTGCCCCCGACGGCAATCAGATGGGAAGCATGAACGATGGATTTGATATCCGGAACACAGAAATGGACCCTTTGAATATCCTGTTCGGTACACAATACCGGTTTATATTCCTTGATGTTCTCAAAGTCCAAAAGCCCTTCCTCAAAAACCTGATCCTGGGTATAAAGTAAACGTTCTTCCCGTTCCGGATGGGTTGGCGTAATGGCATAGTCAAATGCCGGAAAAAAAACGAGTCCTGTTGTCTTAGCCACGACATTCTCCCTAATTTGCTTCTTGTTTGATCAGGCCGGGTTTGACCTGCAACCTGACCCGAATATTCTTGCCGGTTGTCGAAAAACTTCTGACCACGTTAAAGGACTGGATATCAGCCACTTCAACCACAATATCTTCTTCTTTCGCACCTGCGGCCCTGGCTTTCTTGATAAGCAGATCCTGTCCCAGATTGATCACATCCCTTTCAGTAAAGCTGGGTGGAATTTTCTGCAGTATGCCTTCTTCCGCAATGGAAAGGGAACCATCTTCCGTGTCGGCAACCAGATTCAATTCAACGGTTGTTCTTGCCATTGCGGCGCCGCTTGCATTAATCACATCGGAATCCTGTGGCACAATGGCGCTGTAACCCACCATTTTTTCAAGGGTTTCCGACATGAATGGCGCAGGACCACCGACAATGATCATTTCCACCGGATTGATTTTACGGCCTTCCAGCAACTCATGAATGGTGTAAACAGGCTTGCCATTGACTTCATCGAGCATGCTTCTGATTTTTGCCGTAATCAGACTGGCCGCCAGATCCAGTACGGCACGAGCCGTATCATTGATGTTCTGGTTCAGTTGAACAGCCAGACTTTCCATAGCCGCATTGGCTTTGGCCCTGTCGCCAAAGTCAACCAGTCCGAGAACAATGGCCGCATCGGTTGGTGTGGGAACCGGTCCATCCAATGCCATTGCCGGTCCCAAACGCTCCGGACCCAATACCAGTTTGCCGTCA
>CAZAIY010000263.1:0-2155 GCA_964485295.1 uncultured Oxalobacter sp.
ACGTGCCCGAATGGGGAAATTGGATCCGGTTATTGGTCGTGATGATGAAATCCGTCGTGCTATTCAGGTATTGCAGCGCCGTAGTAAAAATAATCCTGTATTAATTGGTGAACCAGGAGTCGGTAAAACAGCAATTGTAGAAGGATTGGCTCAACGTATTGTCAATGGCGAGGTTCCTGAAAGCCTGAAAGGGAAGCGGGTTCTGGTCTTGGATATGGCTGCTCTTTTAGCAGGGGCAAAGTATCGGGGAGAGTTTGAGGAACGTTTGAAAGCGGTTTTGAATGAACTTGCAGAAGATCAGGGTCAGACAATAGTCTTTATTGATGAAATTCATACCATGGTAGGCGCTGGCAAAACGGAAGGTTCAATGGATGCTGGCAATATGTTGAAACCAGCATTAGCAAGAGGAGAACTTCATTGTGTTGGTGCAACAACACTTGACGAATATCGCAAATATGTTGAAAAAGATGCCGCATTGGAACGCCGTTTTCAGAAAATCATGGTGGATGAACCTTCTGTTGAAGATACGATTGCCATTCTTCGTGGATTACAGGAAAAATATGAGGTCCATCATGGTGTTGAAATAACGGATCCAGCCATTATTGCCGCTGCGGAATTATCTCATCGTTATATTACGGATCGTTTTTTGCCTGATAAAGCGATTGATTTGATTGATGAAGCCGCTTCACGCATCAAAATGGAGATTGATTCCAAGCCAGAGGTAATGGATAAACTGGATCGTAGAATTATTCAGCTCAAAATTGAACGAGAAGCAGTTAAGAAAGAAAAAGATGAGGCCTCGCAAAAACGTCTTGCATTAATTGAGGAGGAAATCGTTAAACTGGAACGGGAATATGCTGATTATGACGATATTTTGAAAGCAGAAAAAGCAGGTGTGGAAGGCGCTAAACATATTAAAGAGGAAATTGAAAAAGTTCGTCTGGAAATGGAAGCGGCAAAACGTCAGGGTGATTTTCAAAAAATGTCTGAGCTCATGTATGGGAAAATGCCTGAACTGGAAAAAGCATTAGAGGAGCAAAATAAAAAAGAGAAAGCATTTGATGTGAATCATCCTAAATTGTTGCGTACTCAAGTTGAGGCAGAAGAAATTGCTGAGGTGGTTTCCCGTGCGACAGGTATTCCGGTATCCAAAATGATGCAGGGAGAACGCGAAAAATTATTGCATATGGAAGATGAACTTCATAAACGTGTTGTGGGACAGGATGAAGCCATTGTTGCGGTATCCGATGCTATTCGTCGTTCAAGAGCGGGATTGGGAGATCCTAATCGTCCTTATGGATCGTTCATGTTTTTGGGGCCAACTGGGGTGGGTAAAACAGAACTTTGTAAATCTTTGGCCAGTTTTCTGTTTGATACGGATGAATCTATGGTTCGTATTGATATGAGTGAATTCATGGAAAAACATTCCGTTGCTAGGTTAATTGGGGCTCCTCCTGGATATGTCGGTTATGAAGAAGGAGGTTATTTAACAGAAGCTGTCCGACGAAAACCTTATAGTGTGATATTGCTTGATGAAATTGAAAAAGCACATCCCGACGTTTTTAATGTGTTATTGCAGGTTTTAGATGATGGCAGGATGACAGATGGTCAGGGACGAACAGTTGATTTCAAGAATACGGTTATCGTAATGACTTCCAATTTGGGATCTCATCTCATTCAAGAAATGGAAATGGAGGGAGTGGAATCTTCATTGGTAAAAGTTGCTGTCATGAATGAGGTGCGTCAGCATTTCAGACCTGAATTTATTAATCGTATTGATGAAACCGTTGTTTTCCATGCTTTGGATGAAAAAAATATTGGTGCTATTGCAAAAATTCAATTAGCTATTCTTGAAAAACGTTTAGAAAATATGGAAATGGCATTTCAAATTTCGGACAGGGCTCTTCAGAAAATTGCAGAAGCCGGATTTGATCCGCTCTTTGGTGCCCGTCCGTTAAAACGTGCAATTCAACAAAGAATTGAAAATCCGGTTTCAAAAATGATCTTGGAAGGAAAATACGGACCAAAAGATACAATCCTTGTTGATGTAAAAGAGGATGAGTTAGTCTTTGATAAAAAAACAGCAAATGATTAAAACCGTATGGAACGGATTCTGATTATTTGTTCCCGCATAAAAAAAGCAAGAGAGAGAATT
>CAZAIY010000264.1:0-2153 GCA_964485295.1 uncultured Oxalobacter sp.
GGCGTAAAAAAATGATATTTCACTTATCTCCCTCCGAATCCTCTTTCAGTTTTTTCAGTCTATTAGCAGATTCTTTATGGCCCTGAATTGCCGCTTTTTCATACCAAAATTTTGCTTGAGCAAGACTTCGACCAACACCTAATGCATTTTCATACATGTCACCAAGTTCATACTGTGCTTCCATATGATTTTTTTCTGCTGCAAATTTCAACCAAAAGAGGGATTTGAAATAATTTTGTTCCAAACCATCGCCATCTTTATACGCTAATCCAATCTGAAACAGATTTTTCGCATTATTTTCTATAGCCAGATCACGCAATATAAAATTTTTACACTCTAATCGTTCTGGAAAACGGCTGCAAATATTAGCCATCATGTTCAGACGTTTTATGGCATTGGCATTACCTAATCCTGCTGAATAAATATACCATCTTCCTGCTTCCAGCCAATTTTTATCTACACCTTGTCCAGATTCGTACATGCCCCCCAAATTAAATGCAGCAAACCGATGTCCATTTTCTGCTGCTTTTTTTGTCCATTTCAATGGTAAAGCATAAGCCTTTTTTTCGTTATTTTCTTCAACAGGATAAAGATATGCTGCAACATATTGGGCATCAACATAGCCATTTTTAGCAGACGTTAAAATCCATTCCCGGGCAATCATTTCATTTTTATCTATTCCTATCCCATCCAAGTAGGCCCGCCCCAAAAGATATTGAGATTTTGAATTATTATTTTGTGCTTGGTAAATCAAATTTTTTCGACTGGTCTCATTTGTCATGATGACCTGGAGATCAGCATATTCCATACCCATCAGTTCATGAATGGCTGAAGGACTCCCTTTTTTTTCAGCAAGCGTATACCATTGGCGTGCCAGTTTTTCATTTTTTTCAACACCATACCCCATCTGGTACATTTTGCCTAAATTGTATTGAGCCATCCGATACCCTTTATGGGCCAATTCTTTTATCAAATGATAAGATTTAGTTAAATCTGTCTTAACGCCTTGTCCTCTCGCATAGAGCATCGCAAGTGTATACATTGAACGCACATGTCCCTGTTGTGCTGCGGAACTTAACCATTTCACTGCATCTGGATAACTCTGGCGGACTATCCTGCCTTCCAGAAAAACCATTCCTAGTTTGTAATGTGCCGCATCATAACCATCATTTGCATCCTTCACCAAACGGGCCAACTTGTTTTTTTCAGTCAACGTCAAATTCTTCTTGGCATAAATCTGTGCAGAAGCTTCGTGTAACGAGAAAAAAATAAAAAAAAGGAGCAGCACGAAACCTCTCCTTTTATTCCATAAAAATGATGTTAAGTAACTATTGCGATACAACATTTTCATTAATTGCACTTACCTCTTCGGAATTAGAAGATAACTCTTTGGATTTTCTTAATTCTTCCTCAAGATGCTGCAACAGTTTCGTTGCGACATAATTGCCCTTTTCTGATGCTTTTCGATAATAAGATACTGCTTTTTCTTTATCTTGCGGAATTCCAACTCCTATTTCATACATTCTACCTAAATTAAGCATAGACATGATATGCCCTGCATCAGCTGCTTTTTTTCCTAATTCCAATGCTTTTTTGTAATCCTGTTTGACACCCTGCCCTCTTGCATACATTCCTGCTAATCTAGCCTGTGCATCAATATTTCCTTGGGTAGCACTTTTTTGATACCACTCGACTGCCTTATTGTCATCCTGATCAACACCTAAGCCATTTACATACATCATTCCCAAATTGTATTGGGCATTGGCATCACCTTCTTTCGCCTGGTTTTCAATTTCATAAAATGCCCGTTGCATCTGTCCCTGAAATCCTTGGCTATGTTTATACATATCTGCTATTTCATGACGAGCTGCAGGATTATCCTGATCAGCCGCTTTTATAAACCACTCCAAAGCCAATCGAAAATTTCGTTTTGTTCCTTTTCCCCAACGATAAAGGCAACCTAATTCATACTGTGCCTTAGCTATTCCTTCTTTTGCATCCTGAGTCAACTTTTCAATTTCAGATACACTAGGGTCTTTATATGAGAGTACTATCTCGCAAGTGGTAATTTGTGAAAAAGCCGCATTAGAAGCAAAAAATAATCCCATAAGGATCAGCCAAAGAAGAGTTGTTCTGCGATGGAAAAACATTTT
>CAZAIY010000265.1:0-2143 GCA_964485295.1 uncultured Oxalobacter sp.
TTTTGTTGCATACCTGCATTTTTAGAGAAAGTTTTTTTCGGGCTGTTCAATTTCCCGTTTATGCGAGCGGGTGCGGATTTCCATCCGGGAACCAGATGATGCGGTCCATTTCCAATCAAATCAGACCGTCCATGACGCCGCAGCCATTCCCTTAGTATCTGCCAGTTTTCAGGATCATGATAACGCAAAAAGGCCTTATGCAAACGACGTATTTGCCCCTTACGGATAATCTCGACATTTTCCGAATCTCTTGTCACTTTCTGTAGCGGATTTTTATGACTGTAATACATCGTTGTTGCGATGGAAAGGGGTGTCGGCATAAAAGTCTGAACCTGATCCAGCCTGAAATTGTTTTTTTTGAGCCACAATGCCAGATTCAACATATCCTCATCCGTCGTACCAGGATGGGCCGCAATAAAATAAGGAATCAGATACTGTTCTTTTCCAGCCTCTTTTGAGAATCGAACGAACAGACGATGAAATTCCTCATAAGCACCAATACCCGGCTTCATCATTTTGGACAGGACATTTTGTTCCGTATGTTCCGGTGCTATTTTCAGGAGTCCACCAACATGATGCGTTGCGAGTTCCCTGATATACTCCGGAGAACGGACAGCCAGATCGTAACGCAGTCCGGAACCGATTAACACTTTTTTGATTCCGGGCAACTGTCTCGCTTTGCGATATAACGATATCAATTTGCCATGATCCGTATTCAAATTGACGCAAATACTCGGATAGACACACGAAAGCCGGCGACAGACAGATTGAACATTGTGATCCCTGCAATTCATACGATACATATTGGCACTTGGTCCACCAAGATCCGATATAACCCCTGTAAACCCTTGCGTATGATCCCGAATTTTTTCTATTTCCCGTAATATGGAAGGTTCTGATCGGCTTTGGATAATTCGTCCTTCATGCTCGGTAATAGAGCAGAAAGTACAGCCTCCAAAACAGCCCCGCATAATACTGACCGAAAATCGAATCATTTCCCAGGCAGGTATTCTTTCCTGTCCGTACGATGGATGGGGTGCCCGTGCATAGGGCAACGCATAAACGCCATCCAATTCTTCTGTTGTTAATGGCAACGGCGGAGGATTTATCCAGACATCCCTATCTGCATGCGTCTGAACCAATGCACGGGCATTTTGGGGATTGGTTTCCAGATGCATGACTCTTGAGGCATGCGCATAAAGAACCGGATCATTTTTAACGGCTTCAAACGAGGGAAGCCGAATGACAGTCCTTAAACTCGCCTGCCGTTTTTTTGCCATTTTTCTGTCCCTGACAGAAAAATCAATCAGCTTTTCTTCCCCTGTGTTTGCATGACAATGCAATTCATCCTGTTCTTTCAAATAAGGATTTTTATGTGGCATGACCCTGCCAGGCGTATCAATATTCGTTGAATCTATTTCCTGCCAGTCATCAGCCGGTTTCCAGTTTTGCGAAACCATGAATGCGGTTCCTCTCAAATCCCGAATATCCTTTATTTTTTCACCCGCTGCCAGACGATGGCTTAATTCAGCCATGGCTCTTTCGGCATTGCCATACAAGAGCATATCCGCTTTGGAATCCGGCAGGATGGATCTTCTTACCGTATCGGACCAATAATCATAATGGGCAACTCTTCGCAGACTTGCCTCAATGGAACCGATAACAATTGGTGTACGGGGATAGGCTTCTTTGGCGCGTTGGGAATAAACCAGTACGGCACGATCCGGACGTTTCCCCGCCTTTCCTCCGGGGGTATAGGCATCATCAGAACGGATTTTTCTCTCGGCAGTATAATGGTTGACCATGGAATCCATATTGCCGGAAGTAATTCCAAAATACAGTTTTGGCCTTCCCAATGCCCTAAAATCTTTTACGGAACGCCAGTCCGGCTGACTAATAATGCCGACCCGAAATCCCTGTGCCTCCAGAAAACGGCCAATTAGAGCCATCCCGAAACTGGGATGGTCAATATAGGCATCGCCTGTTATCAAAATAATGTCACATTCATCCCAGCCCAGTATCTCCATTTCCTCCCGCGACATGGGAAGAAAAGGGGCTTTTTTCCTGTTTTTTTCCTCTGATGAAACATAAGAAAAAATATTTTTGGGCTGGTTCATGTTTATATGGCCCCTAAATAGGCTTT
>CAZAIY010000266.1:0-2139 GCA_964485295.1 uncultured Oxalobacter sp.
CAATCGTCCCTACGTTCACGTGCGGCTTCGTCCGCTCAAATTTGCTCTTTGCCATTATTAGACTCCTAACGAATAAACTGAAAATTGGAAAACTCCAATTTTCCCTGTAGCTGCTGCGTAAAAAATAATGGTGCCCTTGACGTGGATTGAACACGTGACCTCTCCCTTACCAAGGGAGTGCTCTACCACTGAGCTACAAGGGCACTGCGACCTTGCCTGTATCCTCACGGCCAAAACTGGAGCGGGCGAAGGGAATCGAACCCTCATCTTAAGCTTGGAAGGCTTCTGCTCTACCATTGAGCTACGCCCGCCTGAAATCCACCTCAGTCGCAACCTGATTATGCATTTTTTGGTGGAGGGGGCTGGATTCGAACCAGCGTACTCGTAAGAGGGCAGATTTACAGTCTGCTGCCTTTAACCACTCGGCCACCCCTCCGCAAGGAACCCCAAATTATGTAACAATATTTACTCTCATGTCAAGCAAATATATGCGTCCAGGATTCTTTATCATACAAAAATGTACATTGCGATTGCTTTACCTGCAAAATATCATCCTAACAGGTCTTATATTATCTTTTCTATTTAGAAGAAAAGAAAAGCAATATATTATAATCCAATAATAAAATTTTTTTTATTTAATCAAAAATATTCTTATTAAATTTAGCCATGTCTGATAAAGATCAAAATAAAGTAGGTTTTGTTAATAAGGCCTTGCGTGCATTAGCCGTCTTTTTTCTGATTGTTGCCGTTTATTATTTCGCCAAAGCCTACTTTAATTAACCATTATCATAAATCCAGTTTAGCAAAACATTTCTTGCTTTTGCCGAAGCTTTTGCATGGGGATGGTTTACCATAAATACAACAATATAACGCTCTCCGGATGAGGCCAGCACATAACCAGCAATCGCTCTGACATCCTGTATTGCCCCCGTTTTCAGATGAGCTTTTCCTGCAATATTTGTATCCCGCATCGTTCGCCAAAGTGTTCCATCTCGTCCGACAATGGGAAATGATGCCATGAGTTCCGGCATTACTGGCGAATAATATGCACTTCGTAAGATTTCTCCCATTGTTTTTGGAGAAATGCGTTCAATACGCGACAAGCCTGAACCATTTTCCATATAAAGATTCTGAATAGAAATCCCTTTGGAAGCAAGAAAAGAACGAATGGCAAAAATACCCTGTTCCGGACTGGCAGGATCATCTGAAAATTTCGTTCCAATAGTCATCAGTATATGTCGGGCCATAATATTGTTGCTGTGTTTATTTGTATCCCGAACAACTTCACTTAACGCAGGCGAACGCCATTTTGCAAGTAAAAACGCATCTTCAGGTACACTACTTTCTTTTACATCCCCAACAAATTGTCCCCCTAACTCTTTCCACAAACTCACAAAAACCGCTTTGAAGAAAATCGAATTTTTCATGGTTGCCGGATGGATAAACCAGTTCTGCTCCCCGCAAGCGAGCGGGTAATTACCCTCAAATATAATTTCCTTGTCAGAAAAATGAAGTTGTATTTTTTTGTTCCATCCATTGCAGGTCCCTGAATCGGTTAAAACAGGTGGCGTAATCGTAATACCGTCTAGTTCGGGAGAAGTTAATACCGTAACTGTTCCATCCAAACCATTTGGTTTCAATATCACTTCCAGAACTTTTTTATTTAAAAGCAAAGCATCTGGCCCCGCGTTATAAGGACGATATGGATCATCATCAAAAGCGGCCGGATCAAAGTTTATCGAAGCAAAAGTACTGCGATCCAATACCAAATTTCCCTGTATTTCACGAATTCCTTTTTGGCGAAGTTGACGTAATAGAAACCAAAAACTGTCCAAATCAAATTCGGGATCTCCGCTACCTTTGAAAATCAGATCCCCCTCCAATATATCGCCTTTTTGACTCCCCTTTGAGTAAACAGAAGTCTCCCAACGATATGCAGGTCCCAAAATTTCAAGCGCAGAATAAGTCGTCACAATCTTCATGGTAGAAGCAGACAAGTAAGGAATATTCTCGTTAAATTGCAATAATTCAATTTTTGATTTCCCGGAATTTGAAATCGGCTGAATGTATACACCAACCGATTCCATAGGAATTTCAGCTTTGTTCAATTCCTCAATAAAACCGTCTGGCAAACTTTCT
>CAZAIY010000267.1:0-2137 GCA_964485295.1 uncultured Oxalobacter sp.
AAATACAGAAAAGATCAAAATATCTGACTTTCCAAGTTATTTCACTAAAAATAGCGTTTTAGGAAAAAATGATTTGCAGTTTGTAGCTGAAAAATTATACCCTCCAATTTCAGAGGCAATTAAGTGGCTAAGTAATTATGCAAATGCTAAAATGACAGGATCAGGTGCTTGTATATTTGCTCATTTTAATAATGAGGCTGATGCTGACACTGTCATTAAAAACATTCCTAAAAAATGGAAAGGCTGGAAGGCAAAAGGGTTAAAAAATCATCCGCTTGATGAAATATTGAATTTATCAAACGGTAGTAGTTGTAAATAAAGTACCGGCAAACCGGAATTTATGATGTCTGCAGGGGAATCGCCAAGCTGGTTAAGGCACTGGATTTTGATTCCAGCATGCGAAGGTTCGAATCCTTCTTCCCCTGCCATAAATCATGGTGTTTGTTGCTAAAAAAGTTGTCTGCAAGCCGCATACATGTTTGTTTCATATATGCGGCTTTTTAATTTTGTAATAACGATACAGCAGGAAAATCATGTCTGACCCGAATCTCATGCTTTTTACTGGTAATGCCAACCCTGTATTAGCGGCTAAAGTAGCCAGTGAATTAGGAATTCCCTTAGGTAAAGCATACGTTTCCAAATTTTCTGATGGCGAAGTCACTGTTGAAATTAATGAAAATGTTCGCGGCAAAGAAGTCTTTGTCATGCAATCAACATGTGCCCCGACCAATGACAACTTAATGGAATTGATGTTAATGGTAGATGCATTAAAACGGGCTTCTGCCAAACGAATTACCGCGGCAATACCTTACTTTGGTTATGCCCGGCAGGATCGTCGTCCAAGATCAACTCGGGTTGCAATTTCTGCAAAAGTTGTTGCCAATATGCTTGAAAATGTTGGTGTGGACAGAGTTCTGATCATGGATGTCCATGCTGATCAAATTCAGGGTTTTTTTGATATTCCTGTTGACAATATTTATGCTTCTCCTGTTCTTTTTCGGGATCTCCTGAAAAAGAAATACAAGGATCTGCTTGTCGTATCTCCTGATGTAGGTGGTGTTGTTCGTGCTCGTGCATTGGCAAAACAACTTAGTTGTGATCTATCCATCATTGACAAACGGCGTCCTCGTGCCAACGAATCTGAAGTAATGAATGTTATTGGTGAAGTGGTTGGCAGAAACTGTGTCATTATGGATGATATGGTTGATACAGCCGGAACTTTGACAACAGCAGCAGAAATCCTAAAAGACAAAGGGGCAAAAATGGTTGTTGCCTATTGTACTCACCCAGTTCTTTCCGGCCCGGCTATTGAACGTATTAACAATTCAAGACTGGACGACTTGGTTGTTACTGAAACTATTCCGTTGTCAAATGCAGCTGAACAGTGTGCAAAAATTCGACAGGTTTCCTGTGCAGATTTATTGGCGGAAACCATCCGTCGCATCAGTACGGGCGATTCTGTTATGTCTCTTTTCTTGGAAACGGAAACACTTTCTGTTTAAAGCATTGATGTTGGATTTATCCGGCATTTTTTTTGAATTCCTGGTCGCGGGAATTTTTTAAACAGGGCATCTGCCCTTATTTTTGGAGTTAAACAATGAAAATAGTAGCATCTCAAAGAACAGAGCAGGGTACCGGAGCGAGCCGCCGCCTGCGTACTGTCGGTATGACCCCAGGCATTATCTATGGCGGAACAGATAAGCCTCTTCCTATCAAACTGGATCACAATGCCCTTTTTCATGCATTGAGAAGAGAAGCTTTTCACTCTTCCATTTTAGATCTGGAAATTGATGGAAAAGTAGAAAAAGTTCTTTTACGTGATTATCAAATGCATGCATACAAACCTCTGGTTTTACATGTCGATTTTCAACGTATTCGTGCCGATCAACCCATTCACGTAAAAGTTCCGCTTCATTTTATAAATGAAGCAGCTTCCGCTGCAGTTAAACTATCCGGTGGACTCATTCATCACGCTGTTACCGAACTGGATATCACCTGCTTGCCAGCTGAATTACCAGAATTCATTGAAGTTGATTTAACGAATTTGGATGTGGGTCAAACACTTCATCTATCGGATTTGAAATTACCCAAAGGTGTTTCTGCAACAAGCCATGATACGGGAATGGTAATCGTATCA
>CAZAIY010000268.1:0-2132 GCA_964485295.1 uncultured Oxalobacter sp.
CTTCTTTAAAAGTTGTTTTTGTTTTACATAATAATCCGTTAATTTTGCAGTATGAGTCAAGTAATTTTGTTTATCAGTGATTTGGTTTTGAGTAATATTGTTAAAAATCAAAAGAGAGCTAAAATTTTTAGGAAAGATAATTGAGATCACTTAAGAATTGTTGTTTAAAAAATTATTTTTATAATATATTGTTTTTAAATAAGTTTTTTTGTTAACGGGATTTTTTGAAATCGCATGAAATAAGAATTTTCAAGATATCAGCAAATTGATATTCAAGTTTATGCAGTACATTTTTCTTCGAGTTGCTATTGATACTCCACTTGATCGTTTTTTCGATTATCGTTTGATTCCTGATGCAAAAAGTCATGACTTGCCTCAGGTAGGGCAGTTGGTTTTGGTACCATTTGCCAAAAGGAAAGTCATTGGAATGATTGTTGACATTCTTGATCAAACAGATATTCCAGAAGACAAGCTTAAGGATGTCATTGAAATTAGATCGGATATCCGGCCTGTTTCATCAGAATGGCTTGATTTATGTCATTTTGCTGCAGGCTATTATCAGCGGCCTCTTGGTGAAGTTGTACTCCCCTGTTTGCCTAAAAAGTTAAGAGAAGAAAAAAACGTTGCGTTATTGCGAACGTTAAAAAAAATAGAAAAACAGAAAAAAACGGTTATCGGAAAAAATAGCGGTTCTGCCAGTAAACCCGAATTGAATATCAATCAGCAGGAAGCCGTTTCACAAATTTTGGCAACCGAAGGTTTTACACCCATTCTTTTGCATGGTGTAACAGGGAGTGGAAAAACTGAGGTGTATTTGCGTGTTCTGGAAAGTGTTTTGGAAAAACATCCGCAATCGACTGCGATGGTACTTGTACCGGAAATCAATTTGACACCTCAACTGGAAAATAATATACGCACACGTTTTCCCGAGTTTGAAATTGCCGTTTTGCATAGTCAATTAAGTGAAGGGGAACGTTTGCGGAATTGGCTGCTGGCTCATATGGGACGTGCTCGTATTTTGTTGGGTACGCGCATGACGATTCTTGCTTCTATTCCTCGCTTGGATCTGATTATTGTCGATGAAGAACATGACCCTTCTTATAAACAACAGGAAAGTTTGCGGTATTCTGCTCGGGATTTGGCGGTTTGGCGTGCGCAACAATTAAAAATCCCGGTGGTTTTGGGATCGGCAACACCTTCACTTGAAACATGGTATAACGCTAAACTGGGACGCTATCATAAGTTCATTTTGCCAAATAGAGCAACAGATACGGATTTGCCGGAAATTAGATTGATTGATACGAGCCGTGAAAAATTACAGACCGGGATTTCTCCAGTTTTATTAGAAGCAATAAAATTGCGGCTTGATCGAAAGGAACAATCCCTCCTTTTTCTGAACCGACGTGGATATGCTCATGTTTTGGCATGTGATGCATGTGGGTGGTTAAGTGCTTGTAAACACTGTTCTGCTTATATGGTGTTACATAAGTTTCACCATCGTTTACGATGCCATCATTGCAGTATGGAGCTGTCTATTCCTAAAGCCTGTCCGTCTTGTGGTTTTGTTGACTTAAAACCGATAGGCCGGGGGACAGAACGGATAGAAGAAAGTATTCAGCAATATTTTTCTCATGCTCGAATTTTGCGTATTGATGCCGATTCGACTCGTAAAAAAGGGAGTATGCAAGAAGCACTTTTGCAGGTTCATCAAGGAGAGGCTGATATTTTGGTGGGAACCCAGATGATAGCAAAAGGGCATGATTTCCAGAATTTGACTCTTGTTGGTGTCATTAATGCGGATATGGCTCTTTTTTCTCATGATTATCGGGCAAGTGAACGATTATTTGCTCAATTAATGCAAGTCGGTGGTCGTGCAGGGCGACATGTGAGTGAAGGAGAAGTTCAAAGTGAGGTTATTATTCAAACACGTTATCCCAAACATCCACTTTATCAGGCACTTTTAAATCATGACTATGACGGGTTTGCTTCAAGATTGCTAGAGGAACGTCAACAGGCTCAATTACCTCCATTTATTTATCAGGTTTTACTTTGTGCAGAAGCTAAAGAGCAAAAAATGGCAATGGAATTTCTTGAAAAGGTAGCTAGGGAAGTTGACTATCCGGGAATTATGG
>CAZAIY010000269.1:0-2110 GCA_964485295.1 uncultured Oxalobacter sp.
TGTCCGTTCTTCCATTTGTATCGGTAATGATTCCTCCGCAGGTATAGTGTGCGGCCGGAACAACCGGAATAGGCTGGCGCGTGATATCAATACCCAGTTCCAGACAGCGTGTATAAATGGTCGGGAAATGGCTTTTCAGAAAATCGGCATCCTGATGCGTAATATCCAGATTGACATGATCCAGTCCGCGTTTTTTCATTTCAAAGTCAATGGCTTTGGCAACGATATCACGGGAAGCCAGTTCGCCTCTTGAATCATGCCATTGCATGAAACGTTTTCCCGCATCGTTTCCGGCTTCGGCAGGCAGCCTGAGTTGTCCGCCTTCCCCTCTGACCGCTTCGGAAATCAAAAAGGATTTTGCCCAGGGATGATAAAGACAGGTGGGATGAAACTGCACGAATTCCATATTGCTGACCCGGCATCCTGCCCTCCATGCCATGGCAATGCCGTCACCGCTGGCCGTATCCGGATTGGTGGTGTAAAGATAGACTTTTCCGGCTCCGCCTGTTGCCAGCACGGTATGTTTTGCCGAAAATGCATGCACTTTTTGTGCCTGCTCATCCAATACGTACAGACCATGGCAGCGAATGGGATGACTTTCCATTCCAAGGCGATCGGATGTAATGAGATCCACTGCACAGTGGTTTTCAAAGATATGGATATGTTGGCTTGCCCGAATTTTCTTTTCCAGGGTGATCTGAACCGCATGACCCGTTGCATCTGCGGCATGAATGATTCTTCTTTCACTGTGGCCGCCTTCCCTGGTCAAATGAAAGCCGATTGCGGAATTTTCATCCCGTGAAAAAGGCACACCCTGATCTATCAGCCAGTCGATAGCTTCAACACCGTTTTCCACAATGAAACGGGTGACATTTTCCTCGCAAAGACCGGCACCGGCACGCATGGTGTCGGCAACATGCTGTTCAATGGAATCCACCGGATCCAGTACAGCGGCAATACCGCCCTGTGCATAATTGCTGGCACTTTCATCCAGTGTGCGTTTGCAGATTAAGGCAATTTTATATGTGGAAGGCAAACGAAGCGCAGCAGACAAACCGGCCAATCCACTTCCTACAATAACAACATCAAATTTCATGGTGTGATCTGAATAGAGTGAATATGGGTTTAACTATATTCCATTCAAGGCACTTCGTCATGTGTTTTTGGCAAGGAAGATTTAAAAAGATGCGATTCATGTGTATTTTTGAATCAGTATTTTTGAATCATACCGTAAATGAAAACCCAATATCACAGTCCATAGGGGAGGGGGACTGGGTGATTATTCGTCTTTCTGGACCCCTTCGACGACCAGCTGAATGGAGGTCAGTCCATTGTATTCATTGCTGGTAATTCGAAAAGCCAGACGAATTTTTTCCGGCAGGAATTCGGCATGATTGAAATAAATGGCTGAATATCGCATACCGTCCTTTTCCAGTTGGAGGGCAAGATGACTGTTTTTTAGAATTCTCTGATGGGTAATTCGGAAATAGTCACTGAAAACAGGCGGTTCAAAACCATGTCCCCATATCTGGGACTCCAGTTGCCTGACAAAGTCCAGTGTATAACAGGAAAGGTCAGGAGTACCATCTGTTTCAATAACCTGCTCCAGTTGTGTTTTTGAAAGCTGTTCTTTTGCTATGGTTTCAAAAGCCCTGGAAAAGGTTTCAAAGGCATTTTCGTGAAGCGTCACACCGGCTGCCATGGCATGTCCCCCAAAACGCAAAATGATGCCCGGGTGCCGTTTTGTGAGAAGATCCAGTGCATCCCTTAAATGAAAACCGGCAATGGAACGACCGGATCCTCTAAGGGTTCCGTTCTGATTGGGGGCAAAAACAAAGACCGGACGGTAATAACGGTCTTTTATTCTGGAAGCCAAAATGCCGATAATGCCCTGATGCCAGTTGACATCCAGTATGGAGATGGAAGCACTTTCCTGAGGTTCGATGGATTCCAGCATCAAGGCGGCTTCTTCCCGCATACTGCTTTCGATTTCCCGTCTTTCCCGGTTGATTTCGTTTAATTCCTGGGCAATCTCCCATGCCCGGGAGATCTCCCGGGTAATCAGGCATTCGACGCCCAATTTCATATCGGTTAAACGTCCGGCGGCATT
>CAZAIY010000270.1:0-2099 GCA_964485295.1 uncultured Oxalobacter sp.
AAGGCGGCCAACGCTTCATCGTATTTTTCCTCATCGAGCAGGATCTCCGACAAGCGAATGCGGGCTATCGCCTGATATCCCTTTTCTTTTCCGTTATCGATAATCCACTGCAAACGTTTTTTCGCCATATCGGATTCCTTAAAATCGGAAGCCATGCGGGCAGCAACCAGATTGGTCATCGAGGCATATACCGTTGAGCCAAATTTTTCCTGCATATCCGATGCAATTCGCTGTGCCCTTTCATTATCATTGGATTGGACCGCATTTTGCATTTCATAATATAACTGGGAAGCCTGTGCGGCCTGTTTTCGCTGATGGTTTCCCCAAAGTGTCCAGGCTGTATAAATCGCCAGCACCACAATGGCTATCCACAATACCAAATTACCGTACTGTTTCCACCATGCCTTGATATTTGCCAATTGTTCCTGTTCTTCTAAATCGTATGCCATGATCCGTTTATTCTTTATGATTTGTTTTAGTGAATGTCCTGTGAGGAAGTGACATGAAAACCGCCACAGCCACAACTGCACATATCCCCGTTTTCCGCATCATCAACCATTTGACTGATCAGATAATCAATGACCTTAGGTAGCGGGACCAAACTCTGATTATTGTTTATATCCGATGCACGCAATGCCTTGATCGTCGCATTGCCTCCCTTGATTTCGTCTTCTCCTAAAAGAATCGCAAAAAGGGCGCCACTGTCATCTGCACGCTTCATCTGGACCTTGAAACTGCTTCCTGATGATGCCGGGGCACAATGCAATATGACATCAAGCCCGGTATTACGCAAGGCTTCTGCCAAGGCAAAGGCTTCCAGCATGGCCTCTTCACCTTGATGGACAAGATAAACATCCACCGGATTTTCCACCGGATCCATTTTCTGGGTCTTGAGTAAATCGATCAAACGCTCCATTCCCAGCGCAAATCCGCAGGACGGCGTGTTTCTCCCTCCAAACATTTCAAAAAGAGGATCATACCGACCACCACCACAAATCGTACCCTGTGCGCCCAACTCATCACTGATCCACTCAAATACCGTACGATTGTAGTAATCCATTCCCCGCACCAGACGCGGATTGATAACATAAGGAATGTTATTTCTGCGCAGGATTTTCTGCAATCCCTCAAAATGCTCCAGGGAATCCTTTCCCAAATAATCCAGCAATTTGGGCGCCGCATTGGCCATTTCCTGCATAGTCGGATTTTTTGTATCCAGAATGCGTAAGGGATTGGAATACAGTCGCCTTTTCGCATCTCCATCCAGTATATCGCCATGCTTTTCAAAATAGGCAATCAAATCGGCCCTATGACGATTTCTTTCTTCCGCATTTCCAATCGAATTGATTTCCAGCCGAATTTTTTCCAGACCCAGATCATCCCATAAACGCTGGCATAATAAAATCAGTTCGGCATCAATATCAGGTCCGCCAAAACCGACTGCTTCAGCACCAATTTGATGAAACTGTCTGTATCGCCCCCTTTGTGGACGTTCATGACGAAACATGGGCCCCGAATACCACAATCTCTTCGGTCCGTTATAGGTCAGATTATGTTCCACAACCGCACGAACAACACCTGCCGTACTCTCAGGACGTAACGTCAGTTTGTCTCCATTTAAGGAATCCTCAAACGAATACATCTCCTTTTCAACAATATCCGTTACAGCGCCAAGCCCACGGGCAAACAATGCGGTTTCCTCGACAATGGGCGTACGAATACGCTGATAGCCATAACTTTTCAGCACCGTCTCAGCCGTCTTTTCCAGAAATTGCCATAAAGGGGCTTCATCCGGCAGGATATCGTTCATCCCTTTAATACCTAGTATCTTTTTGATCTTGTTTGTTTTTTTATTATTTTCAGACATAACTGAAACCTGTTTTTTTTATTGTTTCACTGCTTTTTATTTTTGCCATAATGCGTTTTTACATATCTGTGGATAATTTCCTGAAACTGCCTGTCCAGATCATTACCACGCAACATATTTTTTTGCCGGCCGTCTTCAAATACCATTGCCATGGGCGTTTCGCCATGACCGGGCAAACTGATACCGATATTCGCATGTTTGGACTCACCCGGTCCATTTACAATGCACCCCA
>CAZAIY010000271.1:0-2091 GCA_964485295.1 uncultured Oxalobacter sp.
TCGCTGCAAGCTTCGACTCAAATTTTTCCAAACCAAGCTGTTTTGTTAACGGGCGCGGATAAAACCCGATAACCAGTACAAGCATCACTGCAAGTATCGCAAATATTTTCCCTTTTTGAATCTTCATTCAGAATCACCTCTTTGTAAAATGAAGCCTACCAGGCAAGTAGAATCTCACTCCTACTGTATCAATTTGATTATCTCGAGAACTTCCTTCTCCCACTCTTTCTGCTGACTGGTATAGCAAGAATAGTATTCACCATCAACATAAATATCTAAATCACCATACCAGCTTTTGAATTGCAGCATAGGACCAGAACCACGACTTCCATCTGGCAACTCAACATCTTCAAAGCAGAAATAGACTTCCCATTGAAAATCTCCTGGCTCATATCTGTGTGTGCGTGAGCCTCTTGGCAATATATCTCTGAGGCTACGGTGATATTTCTGCTCAAAAAATAATTCGCACATGTTTTGATACTCTTCGCTGCCTTCCTCGATCGTAAATTTCGTTAAATCCACCTGTGTTCCATCATGGTAGTAACCCTCAATTCCTGTACATTTATCCAATGTAAACATCGGATAAAGTTTTGATACGGTCATGGGTCTGCTATACACTAAATATATCGCAATTAAAAACAATACTGAAATAAGCCCACGAACTGCTTTCTTTTTCATCAACACTTGTCACTCTCCCTTGTCTCTCTTATACAAACATCATGAAACTTGCAATTATGATTACTACTATTCCACCAAATCGTGTCAAACCCAAAGCCAAATCCGATGGCTCAGCATTTTTGAATCTCCAGCCTTCACTTAAATACCAGGCTGCCCTCCCTTTGTCGAATTACCAATTATTGTCTGTTTATTTTATTATATCATATGATAAATAGTACAAATATGACTTTTATCTTAAGTTATTTTAACATTTGTCTGGCATTCGCTCGGATATGAAAAAAGCCTTCCATAACCATAATCATGGGAGGCTTTTTTCATTAGCATCAATTTTAACGGTATTGAGCGTTTGATACAGTGGTATTCGTAATCAATCCCAGAGAGTCTTTTTAGTTACATCTTTTCCATACTATAAACCATGTATCGTTAGATTTCTTTTCCTATTCTGCTCTTTTTTAATCAATGACTGCGATTTATTCAAAAAGGCTCAGAGCATTTCACCTAATGGGCCTTCCCATCAACCACATTTTTCTTTTTAACCTTTTCTTGCCAATTGCAAATCTATTGTATCATAAATAGTTATTGTCCCACCGTGTTTGTTGATAGCTTCTTCAATCTCTGAAAAGAACTTCTTTCTGATTCCTTCATCAATTGCAATATGGTCAGAATACGTACCAAGCAATTCCACATACTCTTCGGCTGTGAATACACGCTCCCGATGGAACAGAAAATAACGAATATCTGTAAATCCATATTTTTCAGCGATCAACGCTCTGTTTTTCGCTTGTTCCTCCGTGTATCCCAAGCGTTTTTGCTGTTTTGTATTATGGAACTTATGATAATATTCGTCGTATAGCTTATCTATTTCCTCTGCTAACGCGGGATTCCCTTTATCGCGATCCGGATGGTTTGCAAAACGCGCAAAGGCACCTCCGGATTTTAGCATAGCGAATACTTTTTCATACCCTATTTTTTCCGGAACCCAATGAAATGCAGATGCTGAGAATACCAAATCAAAAGCATTATCCTCAAATACTGCATCCTCAAATTTTCCTGTCATTACAGCAAAACCCGGATATTCCTTGAACTTTTCTCTTAACAATTCAGAGAACTGTTCCCCATATTCAACTGCAGTTAACCTGCATCCTGTCTTTAATATTGGAGTTGTAGCCTGTCCGCCACCACTTCCAACCTCAACAACATTACTATTCTCATCAATTGAGATATAGTCAAATAATACCTGATACAGTTCATCAACATAGCCTGGTCGCATTTTTTCGTATAGAGATGCTGCGGTATCAAATGTCCATCCTAATCCTTTTATTACAGCCATACCCTTTCCTCCATATTCAAATTGTCCAATTCCAATATGCGCATACGATTGAATGATTAGATTTTAGCATCGTAGAGTAAAAA
>CAZAIY010000272.1:0-2083 GCA_964485295.1 uncultured Oxalobacter sp.
GTGTTCCTACAAGACTGGATTTTATAAGTATTTTTCGTAATTCTTTTAAGGATGGCCAGGTCTTGTCTTCCAGTATCGCCGGATTTATTTGTGATATTGCATCAAGTTCTTCCAAAGGCAAGAAAACATATCCGTTTGAGACGGCAAGACTGAGAAAATAAGCTATTTTAGATAACCATTTTTGAGTATCGGCATGCGCTTTTTTTTCTTTTGCCCACAATTTGACATGTTCACTAAAAGCTTTTGCCAGAAAGTGTGATGGCATCTCTGTAAAAGGTGTCATTTTGAGACTCCTTGACGGATTAGTTTATCCAGTTCTGTGATGTCGGGATACAGTTCTTTTGCACTACGGTAAAAAACGCCACAGGGCATTTTATTTTTCATTTTCCATGCAGGCCTTACTCCGCGAATGAAAAGATAAATGACTCCCCCGAAATGCGTTTCATATTTGTAATCCGGTTTGCTGTATTGTAAATAACGGTGTAAGGCTGTGGCGTAAAGCAGATATTGCAGATGATAGTGATGTTCCTCTACTGCCTGAAGCAGTTTGTTTTGTTCATAATCGGATGGTTGTATTCCCAGAAAATTGGATTTCCAGTCCAGGATATAAAAACGATTTTCATATTCGATTACCAAATCAATCAATCCTTTGATATAGCCTTTAAATGGCTGAAAAGAATAGGATGGGGAGAAATTGTCATTCAATAATATTTTTTCAAGCTGTTTTGATGCGAGATTTTGGGTAGGTATAAAAAATTCCAGTTCAGACAATCTTTGGTGAAGTTTTATTTTATTGAGTTGTATTCCATTAGGGAGCTCTGTCGATAAAACGTTACTTAACATTTGCCGGATCATCAGATGAAGTTGATCCTGAGCGATGCCATTTTCCATGTTGATTCGACCGTATGGAGGAATGCGTTGCAACTTGTCTTGGATAACCGTATCCCAGCTCTTCTCGTCTGTAAAATCGATATTTTCAAAAATAGCATGAAGACAATTTCCGGCGTAGCGACTTGCAGGAAAGAGAAGGATGTCATCGGGTGGCAAAGAAATTTCCGGTTTATCATAGGATGTTTCGTTTTGAACCTGCTCATCATAGTCATTGCCAGAGGTTTCATATTTTGCACCATGTACCAAACTGGAATAACTGCTGATGGACCATCCGGATGGCATTTTTTCCGGCCATTTTGCAATATCCAAAAGGCGTTCTTCGGGGTTGTGGGAATCGGTTTTTATGGGAAGATTTTCCTCTTGTTTTTCCAATGGCAGGGCTGTTAAAGAAATACTTTTGCAGTTATTTGCCAGGGCATGCCAGTTGGTTTCTATTATTTCAGTCTGTATGATCAAGTCGGAATGTTTAAGATTATTCCTCCAGTTGGAATAATCAAGATTATCCTGATTGACCAGCCAGTTCAGTGAACTGACAGTCGTAACGGATTTGGCATCTGTTTGAGGTAAGTATGATCCAGCGACGACATAACAGCGATAGATGGCGCGTGTTAAGGCGACATAGATCAGCCGGACTTTTTCTGAAATATCTTCTATAAAAATGTTATCTTTGATTTTATTCTTGGTATCTTTATCATAAATGTTAAAATCAATGACCCAATCGGTTTCTTGATATTCAATGCCGGGAAGTTGTGAGTTATTTTGTGTTTTGGACTTATCCAGCGCCCAAAGGAATGGACAAAAAACAAATTTGAATTCCTTGCCTTTTGCGGCATGAATGGTCATGATACGAATCAGGTTTTCATCGGACTCCATACGTATTTGGGCATTTTCATCCGGGTCATAGATTTCCTTTTGTTCTCTCATCCAGCTGAGAAGGGATTCCGGTAAAGGGTTGGATTCCGCTGCTTCACTGATCAATTCGGATAAATGCAAAATATTGGTCAGACGGCGTTCCCCATTTGGGAGAGAAAGCATTTTTGTGTAGACTTGATTTTGTGACAAGAATTGTCTCAGAACAAAACTGATTCCGTGGTGGATCCAGCCAGTCCGGTACGCCATGAATTTTTCTATTTCTGCCAGCTGTTTTGCATGGTTGAGTTCCAATTGTTCGATTTGAAAGGCATCAAAGCCC
>CAZAIY010000273.1:0-2078 GCA_964485295.1 uncultured Oxalobacter sp.
AGAAGATTCAGGACCATATATTTCTATAATTCTTCCTTTAGGATAACCACCTACCCCTAAAGCAATATCTAATGCTAAAGAACCACTCTTACTTACTTCTACTTCTACATTTTCTTGTTCTCCTAATTTCATAATTGCGCCCTTACCAAATTGTTTCTCTATATCAGCCATTACTTGGGCTAACGCTTTATCTTTTTCTATTGTCTTACTCATGTTTTATCTCCTTTACTCACTGTACAACCCAATTATATAATAGCCCACTCCCTTTGTCAATACTTTTGCAAACAATTGTTTGTATGTTATTAGTTAATTTTTTTACCACCAATTAATACAGTTAGGGCATTTTCCATTTGTGTGCGCTGCCGTTCTAGGGTAACAACAGAAACACGGGCGTTATGCATCAAAGTTTCATATTGTTTCAGATCTAATGCGGAAGAGGCACCGACTTCAAATCGTTTTTCTGTGAGTTCATAAGTGTTTTTATATGATTCATACGATTGTTGTGCCAAATCCCGTTGTTTTGCCAGTGCACGCGCTGTCAGATAGGTTTTGCATACTTCCGATACGAGACTGATGTGGGCACTGCGTTGTGCTTCTTCTGTTGAAAAATATTGGTATAGTGCCGCATCGGAAAGACTTTTTACCCGACCAAAAAAGTCAATTTCAAAAGCAGCTAATCCCAACCCGACCTGATAGTTTCCTACAGTTTGATAATCTGGTGTGCCGGCAATGGATCCGGGGGTTTTCGATCGTTGGGCCTGAGCCTGTGCATTAATGTTGGGCAAGCGTTCGGACCATTGGATATTGTATTGCGCTCTGGCTTCTTCTATTCGTAAAGTTGCTATACGCAAATCCCGGTTGTTTTCAATCGCCGCGGCAATAAGTGCCTGTAAACGGGCATCTTTGACAAATTCCGCCCAGCCGATTTCAGATGCTAAAGTTGCATTTTTTTCCGTCTGGACATTACCCGGCCAAACATTATCAATCGGTGCGTCCGGGCGTTCATAAGTTGGAGCTAAACTGCAACTACTGAGAATTCCTGCCATCATTAAAATAACAGAACATTTTTTGAGTTTGGTCATTCTCCATTCCTTTTATTGTCTTCGTCAGGGACATTACCTTCTTGTTTTAATCCCGGCATAATTTCCCAAGGTCGTTCACGAACATCTTTGGATCCTTCTTGAGTATGGTTTCGGGCATACATTTTTCGTTGTCGTTCATTACCTGAAAATATACTACGCACAACCAAAAAGAAAATAGGGACAAGATATACGGCTAATACCGTTGCCGTAATCATGCCACACATCACACCTGTTCCAATTGCCTGTTGCGCATTAGAACCGGCTCCACGTGCAATTGCAAGTGGAAGCACACCCAATATGAATGCCATGGATGTCATAATAATTGGACGAAAACGCAAACGACAGGCTTCTAAAGTTGATCGTACCAGACTTTTTCCTTGTGCTTGCAGATCTTTCGCAAATTCAACAATCAAAATGGCATTTTTTGCGGACAATCCAATTGTTGCAATCAATCCTACTTTGAAATAGACGTCGTTAGGCATTCCTCGCATCATGACACCGGCTAGAGCACCTATCACACCAAGAGGAACAACCAACATGACGGAAATCGGAATAGTGGTACTTTCGTAAAGTGCGGCGAGGCAAAGAAACACAGCCAAAAGGGAAAGGGCAAAAAGCATGGGTGCCTGATTGCCTGAAACTTTTTCTTCCAAAGATTGTCCTGTCCATTCAAATCCGAACCCTCTTGGCAATTGTTTTGCCAAAGCTTCCATTTCCTGCATGGCTTCACCTGTACTTTTACCTGAAACAGGTTCTCCCTCAATTCGAACAGCTGGATAACCATTGTAACGAATTAATTGAATAGGGCCACGTGTCCACTCACTAGTGGAAAATGCCGAAAAGGGCACCATTGCACCTTGACTGTTTTTAACAAAAACTTTACTGACATCTTCAGGTTTTGCCCGTTTGTCTGCTTCAAGCTGTACGATAACCCGCTGTTGTCGTCCAAAACTTTCAAAATCGTTAACATAATCCGATCCAAAAGCAACAGATAAA
>CAZAIY010000274.1:0-2075 GCA_964485295.1 uncultured Oxalobacter sp.
ACTGTCACGAATAGAGATAGCTTTGTTTAAATTGGCTATGGTTTCATTTCTTCTTTTTTTAGCTTTTTTAAGATATGCAATGCGTTCTTCCAAATGATGTCTAGAGCGATCATAACCGCGTTTTAATGTTTCGAGTTTTTTGAGTTCACTGGCTAATTGCACCTGCTTTAGTATTAAGGGATTACCTGTTGCCATCGCTTTCATTTCTGCACTGTTGGCAGCTTCACCAGATACATCATCAATAATCCTATCAGAAGAATTGCCCTTACCAAACTGCTCAATGCCAATGGCTTTGTTTTCAATTGTCTGCCACATTCTTGCATCATAGGTTTTTTCTGTGGCATAACGGATGATTTCAACCTCAAATTCCTCTGGATTTTGTTCATACAATTCATTTCCCTGCCGTAAAATGCGTCCTTCTCTTTGTTCAAGGTCAGATGGGCGCCAGGGGGCATCAATATGGTGAAGGGCAACCAGTTTTTTTTGGACATTCATGCCAGTCCCCATCTTGGTTGTTGAACCAAGCAAAATCCGTACTTCGCCTTGATTCATTTTTTCAAAAAGTTCTGCTTTTTGGATATCTGAATTGGCTTCATGAATGAACCTGATTTCATTTTCAGGGATACCCATGCGTACTAGCTTGCTTTTTAAATCATCATAGACCGAAAAAACAGAATTAAAAGAGATGAGATCATCATTTGAAATGTCTTTTTCATCATCTTCGCTATTCTCGTTTATGATCGTAAATTTATTGTGGTTTCGAAAATTTTTAGGGGTAGACAGATCACAAAAAACAAGTTGCGTGCCTTTTTCGTTGTTCCATTGAGTGTAGATTCGATGGATTTCTTTAGCAACAATATTGCTTTTACTGTTTTTATTATCAAGATAAGGATCAGCCAGTCCCCATGAAAAATCACTATTGGCCTCGGCTTTTTCTATAACTAAGCGTTGGTCCAAAGCAACTAAGCGAGCTTCATTAGTAACTTTCAAAGGGTTGTCAATACTGGGATCATTAGGCATATTTTCCATCCGCCAGATAATGGATCCTTCTGTCCATTTCAGTGTATGAGGATCTTGTTCTCCTATAAAGCGTGCCTGCGCTTCTGATCTGGGGATAATAATGTTAGTCGGTTTATTGCCTTTAATTTTAGGGATTGGAAACCGGCTACCTGATTCTTCAGTTTGGCGAATTAAATCAGTGTTTCGGATGACATCGGCAAAAGAACGATATAAGGAAACGAGTTCGGGGATATTTTGAAATTTATTGAATCTGGAATGGATACGATAATTGTTGCCAGTTGCATCCAATTCCCAGCCGGTTACAACTTGACCAAAGGTTTTTGCCCAAGCATCAAATTGTATGATATTTCTTTCTTTCAAAAGGTCGTAATGGTGATATCGCATGAGTGTAAAAACCTCAGCGATAGTATTCGATATGGGCGTTCCGGTTGCTGTAAAAAGACCTTTTCCAGCATTTTGTTTTTGTAAGTGCCTTATTTTGACAAACATGTCGTAGGCTTTATCACTGCCCTTGATATTTCCTAGACCTGCGACATTGAGCATGTTGGTATGAATAAATAGGTTTTTAAATTCCTGAAATTCATCGACAAAAAGAGCATCAATTCCCAGATCAGAAAAATCAACACTTCGGTCTTTTTTTTGGTTATCTGACATTTTTAAAAGTTTTGTTTTTAAAATGCTTCTTTGGCTTTCAAGTCGTTTGATGGCTTTGCCAGAACCTTTAATATTTTTGATGTTATCCAGTTCGACTGTCAGATCATCCAATTGCTCCTGAAGGATTTGCTTATGTGATTTAAAAGGCAGACCGATTTTTTTGAAACTGGAATGGGCAACAATGACTGCATCCCAGTCACCCGTTGCAATTCGGGAAAAGAATTTTTCACGGGCACTTTTTTCAAAATCTTTTTTACCTGCTACCAAAATATTGGCACTGGGATACAGTTTGAAAAATTCGTCTTTCCACTGTACAAGCAAATGGTTGGGAACAACAAACATCGGTTTTTTCAAAAGTCCGATCCGTTTGGATTCCATGGCTGATACAATGCAAATCATTG
>CAZAIY010000275.1:0-2072 GCA_964485295.1 uncultured Oxalobacter sp.
GGAGGCAATTCGCGAAAAGGGCGGCGCTGCGCTCATCACGGCAGACCACGGCAACACCATCTGCACCGGCCTTGGAAAACTCATGGGAACCGGTGTTGAAGCGGAAACGAAGAGCCGCAGGATGATTGCTCTGAAGGATTTTGCTGATAAGGCCGGACTGATTGAAAAGCACGGACTTATCGAATATCCGAAGTATTATCTCCCAAAGGAATATGATTACCTGATTTGTGATGTTGGCGATTCTTTTGACGCCAAGGGTGACGATGTAATGACGCATGGCGGCATCACATTGGATGAGGTGGTTGTACCTTTCATTAAAATAAAGGCGGTACAGAAGAATGGCTAAAATGGTTGGGTTATCCCGTAATCTGAAACTTCAATGGCTGAATAAGGTCGTTGAGTTGGTTTTGGAAGGACATACAGAACAAGAAATTAAGGACCTATTGAATGAGTATCTGAGCTTTGAAATTGAGAGTCCTACAAATATTCGTAAGACCAGAGAAATTCTTATGAACATCTGGGTTTATGACAATGAACTGTCCAATAAAATCAAGGCACCTGCTCTTGAACTTATCAAGTCGTATCCAGAATACGATCTGGTGATTCACTGGTGCATGATGATGGCGGCATATCCTGTTTTTGTGGATATGTGTAAGCTTATTGGTAAAATGTCAGAGTTTCAGGATGAAATCACGCTGGCCCAGCTGAAGCAGAAGTTGTTTGATGAATGGGGTGAGCGTACAACGCTGTTCCACTCCATTGATAAGCTGGTTGCTACATTAAAGGCATTTGATGTAATGGTATGCGATAAACCGGGTAAGTACCATGTGCTTACCCACAGAGTAAGCAATCCCAAAATCGTTGCATTTATGGTGTATGCTATGATGCTTGTGGACGATAGCGGTTATTATACCTTTACTGACATCAATTCTTCGACCTATCTTTTCCCGTTTGAATACAAAATGGAAAAGGAAACGCTGTTTGAAGATGGCAGATTTGCAATGAATAATTTCGGAGGCGAGCTTTCGATTTCGCTGAATGACTAACGTTTGGGAGGTGTTTCTGTGAAAAATCATGAAGTTAAAGAAGCTCTCAGCGGCTTGTTAAGTGATATTGCGCATTATGATGATCAATACTGCGAAGATGAAATCCGCTCGTGGTTGATGGCTGCAACTCTGCGAATTTGGGCTGGAAATAGACTTTTTTCGGAAGACTATGTGAAGGTTCTTCCGGTGTTCAAAGAGCAAAACTACACCATTGCACAGGTCGTTACGGCATTGGACTGTGCAGGCGATGAATCCCGCGAGATGGATATTCCCATGTTTTTTCAAAATATTGTCCGAAAAGACATTGAAACACACACCAGTGAAAGCAGAACTATCGCCGATTCAATTGGGCGATTTCTGGTGCTGGTAGCACTGATTAACGGAGATTTTACGATGGATGAGGCTAATTCCCTGAGAGACATTAGTGATCTCTTGCTTGGTTATTGTGATCATCAAGGTGTAGTTGCAGGCAAGTCAAGAGAGTATCACCCAGAAATGGTAACTCCGTTGAGTCAAACTGGCTACTATCAGCCAGCAGCTGATGAAAAAAAGAAATCTGTTGATAATGAAAGAAAGACAGAACAAGTAAATCCACTTTCAAGTAACAATCCTCCGGCGCCAAAACCAGAAGAGGTTGTTCCTACTATAACGTTGAATTTGAACCTTGTTCCTGAGCAGCCTGCCGAATCAACTGTTTCTGCTCCAGCAAGTGGCGTGACAGTTAAAAAACCTGCCAACAATGATGATGCTTCAGCTGAAACACTGGAAAGTGTGCTTGCTGAATTACACGGCTTAGTTGGTCTGGATAAAGTTAAAAATGACGTCCAGAGTCTGCTCAATTTCATAAAGATATGCCAGATGCGCGCGCAGCGTGGCATGAAGGTTCCGACTATTTCCTATCATTTGGTGTTCACTGGTAATCCCGGAACCGGAAAAACCACTGTGGCCCGTATGGTCGCTAAGTTATACTACTTAATGGGGATTTTGCCGCAGGGCCAGCTGGTTGAAACGGATCGAAGCGGACTG
>CAZAIY010000276.1:0-2059 GCA_964485295.1 uncultured Oxalobacter sp.
ATTACTTCATCAGGGATAGGCGTATTGGTAAAATTCCTGATTGAGCGGCGTTTTCGAATGATCTGTAGAGTTTCATTCATCACTTGACTCCCTTTTTTTTTGATTTTAAAAATACAATCCTATTCTTTTTTAATGGTCATTAATAAAGATTTACCTGAAATGCCAAAGACTGTATTGATTGTCAGACTAACTTAAAGGAAATTGCCATTTGGTATGTTCTTGATTTCCTGTTTCTTTTAAAAGTTTCTTTTCAGTATACATAAGTTGATCAGCTTCCCGCACCAGGGACTCTACATTTGTTGAGTTGGAACTCCATACGGCTCCTAAAGAGATACTTTTAGGGAATTTTTCTTCACAATTTTTACGCAGCGAAAGAATGTTTTGATGAAAAATTTCTTCAGGTATGTTGACACTCAGAATAATAAATTCGTCTCCCCCAATTCGGAAAATATCATCCTGACGAAAATAATGAGACAGGATTTTTCCAATTAAATGGATATATTTGTCGCCCTGTTCGTGTCCATAAGTGTCGTTGATATATTTAAGATTATTAAGATCAATAAAAACAACACCGATATGAGAATCGGGACTTTTTAAAATTTCACTCACTTTGTTGAAATAGGCATTGCGATTGTTTAGTCCGGTCAGAACATCAAGCATTGCATAGCGATATTCTTCTTCTGCCTGCTTGATTTGAGTAATGTCGACACGGTTATGCAAGTGAACGATTTCACCGTTAAACCAGGTAATGAGAGAATCTGTATTTCGATAAATTTTTTCTGTTTTCTGATTGTATTGATCCCATACGACGGGTTTTCCGGTATTGACAAGATTTTTTATAGGGCAAATTGTGCATCGTTTATTTTGAGTAGGGTAAAGAACTTCCCAGCATTTTTTTTCAACAGGCGTGGTCGTCAATTCAAGATCACGGAGCAAATGGTCATTCATGAACAGAATCTTATCTGTTTCAGGATCTGAAATATAAATACGCATGTCTGTTGCGGCAATGATGTTTTGAAAAGTATGAATGGCAAGATCAGAATCTTTTAACCGCAGAAGCATGTCATTAATGGATATGCGCAAATTATTGAGTTCAAGAGAGTTTTCCTGTTTTTGAGAATTGATGCTGAAGTTAGAAGATGTGGAGGCTATTTCATCATTTAATTGTTCCAGAGGGCGAATGTAATATTTTGTCAGGATAAAACCTAATGCGATGAGAAGTAAAATAATCATCACAATAATGAAAAAAGAAATATAGTTTAATGTTGTTTTACCTTGAGTATAGAAAATATGTGGGGTGTTAAGATGTAATATCAGTGAATGACCTTCTTCTATACCTTTCAAAGGCAAGTGTAATGTGACTTCATTTTCGTTAGCCAAATCAAAAAAGGCTTTTGGGGACAGGGAATCAGAACCTGTTTCAACGGAAAATGAAATAATATTCTGGTGCATGATTTTATTGAAATAGTTCAGATCCAGAATATAGCCAACAGTAACAGTTCCATCAGGGTAAGTCTGACCATAATTAGCAACAATAGGCATCGTTGCTAATAAATAAAGGGTATCCTGATAATACAGGGCACCGAATTTTCCTCTGGATTTAATTTCTGTCGATGATGGAGTGTATTTTTTTATTATTTGATTATTTATGTTTGAGATAATGTCACTAAAGCCCGGCTTGATGGGAAGAGATAGATTTTTTTCTTTATCATAAAAATCGACATAGATATCTTTTCCAAGATGATTTTTTATTAGGATAAAGTTAAATTCAAAATGCTTAAGAGGTGTTGTTCCGGGCCAATTATCTTCAATAAAAGAAGTATAGTTGCCTTTTACAAAGTTTGCTGTTTGATCCCATACAGCAATATTGTCTGATTCAATAATGGCTTCTTTTATGGCGTCATCAATCAGTGCTTCTGCTGATGTTAGCTCTTTTTTAAAATAACTGTCTTCTCCTTGCTGAAAAAGATCGGGTATTTTCAGATAAAGAAAAGCAAGTACAACTAAAATAAAAACAAAAAAGGTACTACCAATAGACCAGATAGACAGTTGCTTTAAC
>CAZAIY010000277.1:0-2042 GCA_964485295.1 uncultured Oxalobacter sp.
TTGCTGACATTACAGTCACGCGCCCCCATTCACTTCGATTTGATTGCGGTCAATCTGAATCAGAAGCAGCCCGGTTTTCCTGCGGATATCCTGCCACAATATTTAAAGGAAAGAGGGATTCCCTATCATATTGAGGAAGAGGATACGTACAGTATTGTCAAACAGTTAATCCCTGAAGGCAAAGCCGGCTGCTCGCTTTGCGCCCGGTTACGAAGAGGCGTTTTATATCGTGTTGCCACAGAACTGGGGGTATCCAAAATTGCACTGGGACATCATCGGGATGATCTGATTGAAACCTTTTTTTTAAATCTTTTTTTCGGTTCCAGTATAAAAAGCATGCCGCCAAAACTGCTTACCGATGATGGCAGACATATTGTCATTCGACCGCTTGCCTATGTGAAGGAAAAAGATATAGAACGTTATGCCCAGATACGGCAGTTTCCATTGATTCCCTGCAATTTTTGCGGACCCTATGTCAATCAGCAACGCTCCCAAATCAAAGCCCTGATGCGTGAATGGGAAAAACGTTTTCCGGGCAGGGTTGACAATATATTTTCCGCCCTATCCAAAGTCGTTCCTTCGCATTTAATGGATAGACGCCATTTCGATTTTCAGTCACTTGCCTCTGACAGCTCCACCTTCCCTGAAAACACCCTGACTGAAGCTGCGATGGATTCTGAGGATGGGGATGTGTCAGGACGATTTTCTGATTCGTGACAGCATCGCCGTTGTGGAACGATCAAATTCAAAGGGAATCGCAACGGCTTTTCCTCCCTGGGAGATAACGGCAACCCCTTCCGGTATGGCGTCCATATCATAGTCACCACCCTTGGCATAAACTTCCGGCATGATTTCCCCTACAACTTCAAGCGCGGTATCCTCATCAAAGGGAACAACGAGATCCACCGACTCCAGTGCCGCCAAAACCGCCATTCTGTCTTCACAGGTATTGATGGGACGATCTTCTCCTTTTCCCAGCCGTTTGACCGAGGCATCGGTATTAACAGCAACAATTAAGGAAGCACCCAGTGCCTTTGCCTGCGCCAGATAGGTAATGTGTCCTCTATGCAGGATATCAAAAACCCCATTGGTCACAACCAAAGGACGGGAAAGCGTTTTTATTTGCGACATCAAGTCTTTACGGGTACAGATTTTTTTGAGAAAAGGTAACATATGAAAAAAGCCGGACGTTAACAGGATGACTGGTATTCTAATACAAAAGCCCCCTGCTTTTGGATTTGCCAGCCGGCGTATTGCCAGCAATGTCAAAATGACCCACTTCTCCCGTTATGGATTCTCTTGTAAAATGTTTTGTTAGGGAAAAAAACGTTTATCTTATTTGATGTAGGATATGATATGAACCCCAGAAACAGACAGGTAAAATGGTTTTACTGGCTACTTCCTTTTGTTTGTAGCATTATTCTCTTCGTCAATACTCCTGACGCTCTTGCTGAAACCACCCCTCCAGATGAATCCATCTCCTTGCCTGATCCGGTGGTACTTGAATACACCGTTCGCGTAAAATATACCGCCATGAGTATCGGAGGACGTTCCTCCATCGTCTGGGATCATGACGGAAAAAACTACTCCCTTGAAACAAATGCACGGGGCAATATGCTCGGCCAGATTTTAAAAACCTCCAGTAAAGGGGAAATTGGAGAAAATTATCTGAAACCGCAACTCTTCAAGGAAAAACGCAGAAACAGGGATGAAACACAAATTTCATTTGACTATCAGAACCAGACCCTGACTTTTTCCGAATCCCAGCAAAGCCTGCCTTTTACGGAAGGCATACAGGATCGTTCCAGTATCGTCTGGCAATTGGCCTCTTATGCCAAAGCCCATCCGGAAAAAATTGTTCCGGGTACCACCCTCACTTTTAACGTTGCCGGAAAAAAACGAATCGATCAGTGGGATATTGAAATTGGGGAAGAATCCACCAGATTAACGGTTTTAGGTGACATCAAAGTGATTTACTTCATTAGAACCGACCCTAAAGGAAAAACAACGGAAGTGTGGCTGGCACCTGACATGGACTGGTA
>CAZAIY010000278.1:0-2035 GCA_964485295.1 uncultured Oxalobacter sp.
CATCGTCTTTTCGTAACAATGAAAGATCAAAACCGGCAATTTCAGCTAACTCCTCTTCACTTAATGTGGCAAGTTCAGCCGCAATTTCAGCATCAATATCCTTTTGTTTGCCAGATTCTGTTCTTTCTTTAATGATGGGATCTTCTTCCGATACACCTGCCAAACTTGTTGCTATTGCTGAAAAACCATGGGATGGATGCCTTAACTTAGGTCTTTCTGCCAGCATATTTGCAATACCTGTTTCAATAGAAGCAAGCATTTTAGAAAAAGAATCCGTTTTTTCTGTTGGTATTTCCTCTTGAGTGTCATGATTATCCGACATTTCCAGTAACAGTCCTTCATCATCTCGAATCGTTCTGTAATCGACATCATATGGAGGATTGTCTTCAGACATCGTTTCTGCTAATGGAATTTCCGGTGCATTAAATGCTTCTGCATCTTCTACTTTCTCGGTTTTACTATGGGAAGAGACAGGCTTTTCTCGATAAATCGTTAAAGCGCTATGAATATTTTCCGAGTTTTCCTCGCGTTTTGGATCAGTCTCCGTTTTGGAAGAACATGCCGGCAAATCACGAGGAAACCATACCCGAGCTTTTTCCCTTTGTGAAATGTCTTTTTTGGGCTGCGCAGAAAGACTACCCGTTTCAGGAGCAACGCGAGTTACTGGTGCACGCCGGTACCATTTCATTGCCTGCCTGAAATCTTTCTCATCCACTCAAACATCCTCGCTGTCTGGTATAACTGCACATCCCATATTTACTCTATGCAGAGTACATCATGCCATAAACTTTTATCACACGGAAAAATTTTTCCTAAAAAAAGCCATCAAATAAATTTTACATAAATCTGTTTTACGACTTGTCAAAAAATGACATTTTTTTAATAAAACCTTTATCAAATTTAGTATTCCCCCCGTTCATAAAGTTTTTGCAATTGTTTCTTTGCCTCTGTCGATCCTTGCTCAGTAGCAAATTGATACCACTTTATAGCTTCTGGAATATTTCTTTTAACGATCGAACCTGTTTCGTAGGCATACCCTAAAAGATACTGTGCTTCCGGAGAGCCGTTTTGTGCTGCATTCTGAATCAAATGCAAACCCTGAACAACATCACGTGCAACACCATGCCCTTGAATCAGCATCACACCCAAAAGTGCCCGTGCACGAATATCGCCTTTATCATTGGCAAGAGAAAGCCATCTAACAGCTTCTTTATGATTTTTTTTGATGCCACTGCCTGTGTAATACATATATCCCAAATTATATTGAGAGGAAGCATCACCCTGTTCAGCCGCTTTTTTATACCACTTTACTGCTTCTACATCATCACGTATAACCCCATCACCTTTTCTATAACTGTCTGCCAGCATACTTTGAGCCAAAACATGTCCTTTTTTGGCCGCAAAAGAAAACCATTTGACAGCTTCTACGTGATCTTTTTTTAAAACACGTCCATCATGATACAAAAGTCCCAGTACAGTTTGTGCTGTCGAAGAACCTCCTTCTGCGCCAAGACGATACCATTTGACAGCTTCATGCATATTCAGTTCTACCCCGCGTCCTTCTTCATACATGATTCCCAATAACGTACACGCCATGGGATCATTTTCATCCGCCGCTTTTTTGATCAATGGTAACGCTTCTGCATACTGACGTTTTTGATATAGTCTATATCCTTCATTCAAATAAATATTATCGCCGGTACTGGCAATGCTGATTCTGTTAAAAAAAAGCAGAAAAAAAGCCAATAAAAAAATAGCAGAAGAAAAGAATGCTTTTTTCATCATGAACGAAAAATAGGGTTTATTTGGCAAAAAAACCTGAACAGATTGTTTTAATCCATCTCAAATATACACAAATGATTGAGATATTTCCATAAACCAGAATAAGGTTACTGATAAACTAGGTTTTCATAATAACAAGCCAAATTTTTTATGAATACAGACCAACTGATCGCTTATTGTCGTCAACAAGGTATTAAATTTTTTCTGGGGAATAGCACAATCAGAGTTCATGGGACTTGTAGCGCTATTGAAA
>CAZAIY010000279.1:0-2031 GCA_964485295.1 uncultured Oxalobacter sp.
TATCCATGAAACTAGAAATTACTTGAAGTTAATGTTGTACAGATTAAACATTTCAGCAGGAAAAGATTAATTGACATTGAGAGAAAAATCATTTTGGATAGATAAAAAGTCAGAATTATTCGGGAGCAAACCGTGATAAAAAAAGTAATGCTTTGCATTTTGTGGATGTTTCTTTGCTGTGGTGTGAGTATTGCCGAGGAAAAAGCAGATAGCGTGTTATCTATTACGGAGATGGAAACCCAAGCGAATCAGGGAAATGCCATTGCACAAGTTTTTTTGGCAACAAGGTATGTTGAAGGTCAAGGAGTAAAAAGAGATTATTCGAAAGCTTTATATTGGGTTCATAAAGCAGTTGAGCAGGATAATGCAACAGCACAAACTCTCTTGGGTTATATGTATTTGTATGGAAAAGGCGTAACGCAAGAGACACGAAAAGCACTATATTGGCTTGAAAAAGCAGCCGGACACCCCACTTCAGCAGAGCAGGTCAATACAGGGGTAATCCATGCGCAAATTCTATTGGGAGAAATGTATGCCAAAGGTATTGTAGTTTCTCATGATGAAGAAAAGGCTTTTTACTGGTTTCATCAGGCGGCAGAAAGTGGTGATGTTAATGCCCAGGCTGGTATAGGTATGATGTATGCGGAAGGGAAAGGGGTTAAACAAGATATTTCAAAAGCAATTTACTGGTATGAAAAAGCAGTCATGCAAGGGAATGTATCAGCCCAGAATAATTTGGGTGTAATCCATTCAGAAGGAAAGGATATCGAAAGAGATTATCAGAAAGCTTTTTATTGGTATGAGAAAGCGGCACAACAAGGCGATGTTGTTGCACAGGGTAATTTGGGGGTAATGTACTTTAAAGGAGAAGGTGTAATTCAAGATTATCAGAAAGCTTTTGAATGGTATAAAAAGGCAGCTATACAAGGAGATGCAAGATCATTAGTCAATTTAAGTTCAATGTATGCTTTGGGAAATGGGGTAAAGGAAAATAGAGTTTATGCTTATGTTTTGGCAAGTCATGCAGTAATGATGGATGAGCGGGCAGCAGAGTTTCAGGAAATTATAAAAAATAAGATGACGAAAAAAGAGATTGCTAAAGCAGAAAAATTGACAGTCAGGGATATTCTTAAGTAGTGCCGAATGACGTATCAATAGAATTGATGATTTTCAAATTTGTGGGATTGATGTTTTAAAGTTTCAGAAGCTTTTCGTTCAATGATAAGACGGTCAATGATTTGATCGTTGAGTTTTTCAACTTTTTTGTTATAAACAGGATCAGCATTAGTCCATTGTGAGGCTGTTCTGCAGTCAAGATCTTTGGTGCAGTAATAGGTTTTACCTTCTATTTTTATAACTGTTTTCCTGTAGGTGTTTGCGTTAAAATCAACAGAAAAAACATGACTGGAAAACAGAAAAAGCAAACAAAAAAGAAAAGCTTTCATTTTTGAGTATGGCAAAAAAAGAATAAAAAATATATCATCAATTCAATGAATCATATAACTCTGAAACAAAATGAAATGATTTGTTATCAATTTCGATAATTCCGTGAAAATTTTTATCTGGTATATAAACGTGTATGTTATGTCGAAAATGACAAAGCGATTTGGGAATACAAGGAGGTAAAAAGCATTTTTCTTTCTCCCAATAACAAAAAATACGTTAAAATACGTGCCTGTTTTAAAAAATAATAATTTAAGGGTATATTTAAGGGTACAATATATCCGCTTTATAATAAAATCCTTTATTTATGCGGTTTTCGTGGACTTGCTTGGTAGGGTTTGTGCTATTAAAAGCATAGACGTAGCAAAGTTGCTGTTATATAATAACAGTCTGTTTGTCTTGCGAACAAATATGAAAAATAGGGTCTCCATCGTCTAGGGGTTAGGACACCACCCTTTCACGGTGGGAACAGGGGTTCGAATCCCCTTGGAGATGCCAGTTTTTTCAGTTGTTGATTTTAAAAAATAGGGTCCCCATCGTCTAGGGGTTAGGACACCACCCTTTCACGGTGGGAACAGGGGTTCGAAT
>CAZAIY010000280.1:0-2031 GCA_964485295.1 uncultured Oxalobacter sp.
TGGAAAAATTGGCCAAACCGATTGCCAATAATGGTTATGGACGCTACCTGTTAAGACTTTTAGATTAATACACAAATGGATTTCTAATAAAACAATTAGAAATCCATTTGTATTTATAGTGCTTTACTTTAATTTGAGTATTGTTTAATAAAAACTTGTACCATTGATAAATGCATGACAACTTTATAAATTTCATGGCTTTTAGCAAAAATAGACTCTTTTTATCAATTACAGTTTTTTAAAGATCAGTTCTCACTTGAAATTTCCCGTCTCATATGCGGAAAAAGAATGACATCACGAATGTTGGATGAGTCAGTGATCAACATGATAAGCCGGTCGATACCAATCCCGCAACCGCCTGCTGGAGGCATACCATATTCTAAAGCACGAACAAAGTCTGCATCATAATACATGGCTTCTTCATCACCAGCATTTTTTGCTTCCACTTGTGCCATAAAACGTGAAGCCTGATCTTCTGCATCATTCAATTCAGAAAAACCATTGGCAATTTCTCTGCCGGCAATAAAGAGTTCAAATCGTTCTGTAATGCCAGGACGTGTATCAGATGCCCTTGCAAGAGGCGATACTTCAACCGGATAATCAATAATGTAACAGGGATTCCATAATTTGGATTCCGTTGTTTCTTCAAATAAGGCTAATTGCAAAGCACCGATTCCGGCATTGGTTAGTGGTTTTACGCCAAATTTCAATAATTCTTCCCGAATAAAAACAGCATCATTTAATTGTGCTGTTGAATACTCAGGAGCGTGTTTATTGATGGCTTCGATGATTGTTAACCGCTCAAAGGGTTTGGAAAAATCGATTTCACGATCCTGATAAGTGATGACAGGTTTGCCATGGGCGTGAATTACCGTTTCACGAATGATGGTTTCAGTGAAATTCATGAGCCATTGGTAATCAACATAAGCAGCATAGTATTCCATCATGGTAAATTCAGGATTATGACGGGGAGATACGCCTTCATTTCTGAAATTACGATTGATTTCAAATACGCGTTCAAAACCCCCTACCAATAATCGTTTTAGGAAGAGTTCAGGGGCAATGCGCATGAACATTTGCATATCCAGGGCATTATGATGAGTAATAAAAGGTTTTGCTGCTGCTCCTCCAGGGATGGATTGCAGCATCGGTGTTTCCACTTCCAAAAAGTCGTGTTGCTCCATAAAACGTCGGATGAATGAAATCGAAGCCGTTCTGGTTTTAAATGTCTGTCGTGTTTCTTCATTCATGATCAGGTCAACATAGCGTTGACGGTATTTGATTTCCTGATCAACCAGACCATGAAATTTATCTGGAAGAGGGCGTAAGGATTTGGTTAAAAGACGTAAATTGTTCACACGAACAGAAAGTTCGCCTGTTTTTGTTTTAAAAAGCGTTCCTTCTGCCCCTAAAATGTCGCCAATATCGTAATGCTTGAATGCTTCATGCGATTCTGCACCAGTTGTACCATCTGTGATGAAAAGTTGAATACGTCCGTTTGACAAAGAACCAGATGCATCCATTAATGTCGCAAAAGAGGCTTTTCCCATGACGCGTTTTAGCATCATCCGCCCGGCAACACTGACATGAATCGATTCGGTTTCAAGTGATTCCTTATCTTTTCCATCGTATTTTTCATGTAAGTCAGCAGCTTTATTTTTTGGAGAAAAATCATTTGGAAAGGCAATTCCTTTTTGTCGAATGGCGGTCAGTTTTGTTCTGCGTTCTGCAATAATGGAATTTTCATCTGCCATAGAAGAGATGTTTTTCGTTTCTTCTTTTGTAGCAGTCGGTTGATTTTGCGATGTCATAATTCAGTTGAAGTTAAAAATTAAATAAGTTGAATTTTATACGCCCTGCTTTAAGGATTCAGCAATAAATTCATCCAGGTCCCCATCCAAAACCGCTTTGGTGTTGCCTGTCTCAAAATTGGTTCGTAGATCCTTGATGCGGGATTGATCCAGTACGTAAGAGCGAATTTGATGTCCCCAGCCTACATCTGTTTTGGAGTCTTCCAGTTTTTGCTGCTCA
>CAZAIY010000281.1:0-2026 GCA_964485295.1 uncultured Oxalobacter sp.
TAGGATTCTCTTTTGGTTCATCATTTTCAACAACAGGTTGCTGTACAGTTTGTTCATTTTTTGTTGGTGGTGACTGTTGCGAATTTTGGGGTTGGGTCTGAGGTTGTTGTTGCGTTTGAGACTGGTTTTGTGTCTGCGATTGAACCTGTGCACCTGCTTCTGACATATTGAAACAAAATACACCTACTAAAATGACAACAAAATATGCCAAAAATGAATTTGATTTGCTATTCATGACTTCCTGTTTTTTTACTTTTAGAAAGAAAAACACAAATCTGATAGTTTTTATTATGGTTAAAATTATATGAGTTCTAAAATTATATACTCATGTCTTCTTCTCGAAGAAGCTGACCTCGCCTCATAATACGATCCAGACTTTCACGTGCTTCTTCCATCCCCTGATCAGCCGCCTTCTTGAACCATAAAGCAGCTGTATGGTAATTCTGTTTCACACCATCCCCACGCAAATACATACCACCCAAGTTAAACTGGGCCTGTGGCAAATTGTGTTCTACCGCTTTACGATACCATTTAATTGCTTTTTCATAATTCTGTTTAACGCCTAATCCTCGAGCATACATAAAACCAAGATTATTTTGCGACTCTGCATAACCTTGCTTGGCTGCCAAACTAAACCATTCAACTGCTTTTTTATAATCACGTGAAACACCATCTCCACGGGTATACATCAGTCCTAAAGAATCTTGCGCTTCAGGCAAACCCTGCTCCGCAGCCTTTTGATACCATTTCAACGCTTCCTGATCATTACGCTCTACCCCTTCTCCCTTATAATAAAGTTCAGCGAGCAAAACTTGTGCTTCAGGAAGATTCTGATCAGCTGCTTTCTGATACCAATTTGCTGCTTTTTGCAAATCTTTTTCAACACCTCTGCCAACAGCATACATTAATCCTATGCCGGCTTGAGCTTCCGGCATATTCTTTTCTGCAGCTTTTTCAAACCAGATAAATGCCTGCTCATCATCTTGCAATACACCGATACCTTCCAGATAAAGTTGTCCCAGTTCATATTGGGCTTCAACATAATCTTGTTCGGCTGCCTTCTGATACCAAATATAAGCTTTTTCCAGATCCTGATTAATGCCAAGCCCATCTTTATAGGCATTACCCAACTCATATTGAGCCATGGCAATACCCTGATCAGCTGCCTGTCGATAAAAAAATACAGCTTGATTCGGATTTTTTTCAACAACACGACCTTCAGAATAAAAGACACCCAAATTAGCTAATGCTTCCGGCAAACCCTGATCAGCTGCCTTTTTAAACCATAAAAGTGCTTTTGTATCATCATGAGGAACACCTTTTCCTTCTGAATACAAAAAACCTAGATTATCTTGAGCTTTCGCATGTCCTTTTTCCGCTGCCAGACCATACCACTCTGCCGCCTTTTTATAATCCTGAGGAATACCATCCCCTTCTTCCAACATACCGGCAAAATCAAATTGAGATTGGGGATCTCCCTGCAAAGCCGCTTTTTCATACCAACTTGCCGCAACGGCACGATCTACAACAACACCCTCTCCGTTATAATACATAGTCCCTAAGACGGCTTGTGCACGTTTATCACCCTTTTCGGCTGCACGTGTAAAAAATTCAATTGCCTGAGAATATTCTTTTTTCTGATAATGGGCTATACCATTGGTATAATCTTCTGCCAAAGTTTTGTTTGAAACAAACATAAAAAAAACAGCAAAAAGTACCGATATAAAAACCGGAAAATTGGTTGCCCTCTTTATCATTGATACAAGATGTATCATATCTCGTTATAAAATAAAAAAATCAAGATTTGAATCTAATGTCACATAGCAAAAAGGGACAGTATGACTTTGCCCCTTCAGAATCATTTTTTACTGGAAAAAAGTTTTTCAGGCTCCCCTAATATAGTAAGCACGAGAGTTCCTTACATATAAATTACCCAAATTTTTCTGGGCTTCCGAAAAACCCTGATTTGCTGCTTTTCTAAACCATTTTGCGGCTTGCCCATAATCTTGTGCTATCCCTTTACCCT
>CAZAIY010000282.1:0-1984 GCA_964485295.1 uncultured Oxalobacter sp.
ATTCATCTTTTTCATTCCTTTTTTCACGGTAGCGTATACCACGTAAAGCCGATATCGCCGCTTCATTTCCTTGTTGTGCTTCTTCTTCCAGATAGTGTCTCCATGTTGTGTGAGATAAGGTTGTTTTCAACTTTGCTTTTTCTTCCTGATAGTGGGATTGAATAAGTTGAATCTGGTCTTTTTCAACCAGGCGCAATACGGTTTTATACAGCTCTTTTTCTATCGGTGTTCCTGTCAGTTGCCGTATTTTCTTTCTGGTATTTTGCCTGACGTCATCAATGGCTTTTTGTCTGTTTTCCTGAAGGGGCAATAGTGCTGTTTTAAACTTTTTGAATTGTTCTTCTTTCTTTTGCCGATATTGGTTTTTTAACTGCATTCTTTTCAGTTGTCTCGCTTCTTTTCTAATCTGCCTTTGAATACTCTCTTCCTTTTTTTCCGTTTCCAAAGTAAGTAGTGGATTGTGATAACTGTCATCCTTTGTTTGGAATATTCCCCATCTTTTTTCCAGTTCTCCCTTCTTTAAAAAACGCATCACCGAACTGCACTTGATACCAATATGCTCTTCTCCTATCAGGGTTAATCCATGATGGGTTGCTTTTATTTCCACCTTGAATTCAGATAAAACCTGATGCAAATCCTGCCATGATTGCATCTCTTGAAATTTGGCTTTAATGACGGGTGTAATGTTTTCTCTGACAAAGGATAAAAAACTCTCCTTATCCGAATACATATCCATCTCCACTTTTTTTACAGATGAATTTGTATGTGTATTTCTGACGATGGTTTTATTACCCAATTCATCCAGAACCACATTAAATATCCCATTGTCATGCTGCCAGTTAAAAGCCATTTCGATTTCTCTTGCTGCCAGATGCAATTCCTTTTGAACCCATGCCAGATGATGACTTTTTTTAGTCACAGGATGAATACGATTGACTGCAATATGCGCATGCTTATTCTCGGTATTGCCATGTATGGCAATCACATACTGATGTTCTGCCAATCCCAGTTTTTCTATTGTCATTTTGGAAGCCGTTAGCATCTCTTCCAATGACGGTGTATCAGATTTATCCCAGGACAGGATGTAATGAAAGACAGGATCTTTTACTAAATGATTTTGAGATGCCGTTGCTGTCATTTCCTTTGCTGCTGTTCTCAGTGAATTGACATTTCCTATTTGAACAGCAATGGTTTTATCCGTGTTTAAAATCGCTTCATCTCTTGTGATGTAACTCACGACTTTGGATAGTGATGGTAAATCATCCTGACTAAAATCCTTGGTGATGTAGTTCGTTAATTGCGCAAAGGAAGAACGGGTATCTCTTCTTTTGGAAGGTATCTTGATAATCATGAATCATCTCCATATAAGGGAATGGACAACAGCAGTTCATGTGTGCGATTGAGTAACGAAAGCACCTCTTCCCTGTTTACCTGTTCAGAGTGTTTTTCTGCGACTGATCTTAAAGCTTGTGCATTTTCTGATAAGGCATCAATTAACCGTAATTGATTCTGACGAATATTTTGTTGCAATCCTTTTTTACGCAAGTATGCAGAAACGGATAGTCCTGCTGTTTTGGCCAAAATGTGAATACGATTGAACTCTTCATCAGGCAATCGTATCTTGATATGGCGATTGAGTTTCATATTCTCTCCTTGGGGTGTCGGGGATATCCCTGACCGTGTGAGTAAAGCCTGGCTATCGAATACGCATCCAGACATTCGCAAGTGCGGTATGTCTGGCATCCTGCCCTTTTTAACGCCTTTTTATTCTTCAAAATTATTTTCAACTTTTTTTTCAGAAAAAACTGAATAAAAAATCAGATTCAAAACAAAAAAAACAAACATTTCAGTCATTAAAAAATATTTCATTTTCAAATGATTTGAATAAATATTTTTCAGATAAGGATAAATAAAAAAGCATTTATTCATCCAATAAAAAAACAGGAAACAGGATTATTACTTCCAATAATTGTGTCATAAAAAC
>CAZAIY010000283.1:0-1982 GCA_964485295.1 uncultured Oxalobacter sp.
TCTCTCTTGTAATTTAAGAAAATATCCCAATTTGTACATGATTAATCTTTTGTCTTTCTATTAAGTAGTTGGATCTCACGGAGAAACAAATATGGAACAATTTCACGGCACAACTATTTTATCTGTTCGAAAAGGAAGTAAAGTTGCTCTTGGTGGAGATGGGCAGGTTACCCTTGGCAATATAGTTGTTAAGGGAGGTGCACGAAAAGTTCGAAAACTATACAATAATCGTGTATTAGCTGGGTTTGCAGGTGGTACGGCAGATGCCTTTACCTTACTTGAACGTTTTGAAGCAAAACTTGAAAAACATCAGGGCAATCTTCTTCGATCAGCTGTTGAATTGGCAAAAGACTGGCGGACGGATCGTATTCTACGACGTCTGGAAGCGATGTTACTGGTTGCTGATAAAGATTCTACACTTATCATCACTGGCAATGGAGATGTACTAGAACCAGAAGAAGGAGTCGGTGCCATAGGTTCCGGTGGTGCTTATGCCCAATCAGCTGCATTGGCACTTCAACGGAGTACCGATCTTTCTCCAACTGAAATTGTAGAAAAGTCTCTGGCTATAGCAGGAGAACTTTGCATTTACACCAATATGAACCATATTATTGAAACATTAGATTAAATTTAACAAAATCTTTCTATTATTTTTAATCACAATATCATGAACTTAACACCTCCAGAAATCGTTACTGAACTCGACAAACACGTAGTTGGTCAATCTAAAGCAAAACGCGCTGTTGCTATTGCATTGCGCAATCGTTGGCGGCGTCAACAGGTGCAAGAACCTTTACGTCATGAAATTACACCAAAAAACATTTTGATGATTGGTCCAACAGGAGTAGGAAAAACAGAAATTGCAAGACGACTGGCTCGACTTGCCGATGCACCTTTTATTAAGGTTGAAGCAACCAAATTTACAGAAGTCGGTTATGTTGGACGCGATGTGGAAACCATTATTCGTGATTTAATCGATATCAGTATCAAACAAACTCGTGAATCTGAAATGCGGAAAGTTCGTGAAAAAGCGGTAGACGCTGCAGAAGAACGCGTACTGAATATTCTGGTTCCTCCTGCACGGGATTTTGGTTTTAATACAAATGATGACGATTCTGCTTCTGCAAACAATACTCGTCAGATTTTTCGCAAACGTTTGCGGGAAGGTTCTCTTGATGATCGCGAAATCGAGATTGAAGTTGCAGAAACCATGCCACATTTAGAAATCATGGCTCCTCCAGGTATGGAAGAGATGACAGAACAAATCAAATCCATGTTTTCCGGACTTGGAGGTGGACGAAAAAAATCACGCAAAGTCAAAATCAAGGAAGCTTTACGTCTTTTGACCGACGAAGAAGCCTTAAAAATGATCAATGAGGATGAATTAAAACAGAAAGCTATTACAAATGTAGAGCAAAACGGTATCGTCTTTTTAGATGAAATAGATAAAATTGCTTCTCGATCAGAAATTAATGGAGCGGATGTGTCACGTGCAGGTGTTCAGCGTGATCTTTTACCATTAGTTGAAGGGACAACCGTTAATACCAAATATGGCATGGTCAAAACGGATCACATTCTTTTTATTGCTTCGGGCGCCTTTCATTTATCCAAACCGTCTGATCTCATCCCGGAATTACAGGGACGTTTTCCTATCAGAGTTGAACTAGAATCACTTTCCATTGAAGATTTTGAACGTATTTTAACAAGTACAGATGCTTGTTTGACTGCACAATACGAGGCGTTATTGGCAACAGAAAATATCAAACTCGTTTTCTCCGAAAATGGAATACGACGCTTGGCTGAAATTTCTTTTTCCGTAAATGAACGAACAGAAAATATTGGAGCAAGACGACTTTATACCGTTATGGAAAAACTTCTTGAAGAAATTTCTTATACGGCCAGTGAAGCAGGGACAGATACAATTACAGTGGATGAAGCTTATGTAAATGAACGACTAGAAGCGCTTTCTGTAAATGAAGATC
>CAZAIY010000284.1:0-1951 GCA_964485295.1 uncultured Oxalobacter sp.
TGGTATGCTGGGCGTATGGGGGGGGGAGTAAAGTTGCTAGATTTGGTAATCATTCGAATAAAATTTTGCAACCACTCGGATTTGATGTATCAAATCCGAGTGGTTGTAATTATGTAAATTAAAATCAGATCTTGGCAAATAACAGTGACCCGTTTGTTCCACCAAATCCAAAAGAGTTTTTCAATGCATAATTGATTTTGCTGTCTCTTGCTGTATTTGGACAATAATCAAGATCACATTGCGGATCCTGATTAAATATATTAATTGTTGGTGGAATAACCTGATTATGAATAGCCAGTACCGTAATAACCGACTCCAGACCACCTGCACCGCCTAACAAATGGCCAAACATGGATTTGGAAGAACTGACTACGACTTTCCTGGCATGATCACCCAAAGTACGTTTTACAGCAACGGTTTCCGCCAGATCACCCAATGGTGTGGATGTACCATGTGCATTAATGTAGTCTACCTGATCAGGATTTACTCCGGCATCCTTTAATGCATTTAACATACAGGCACTTGCGCCACTACCATCTTCCAAAGGTGCTGTCATGTGATTTGCATCCGCACTCATGCCAAAACCGACGAGTTCAGCATAAATCTTCGCTCCACGTGCTTTAGCATGTTCATATTCTTCCAATACCATCACGCCGCCGCCTTCGCCTAAAACAAAGCCATCACGGTCCTTGTCCCATGGTCGGGAAGCAGTCGCCGGATCGTCGTTTCTGGAAGAAAGTGCCCGTGCCGAAGCAAATCCACCCAATCCTAAAGGAGATATGGTTGATTCGGCTCCACCTGCCACCATGACATCTGCATCACCATAAGCAATGAGTCTTCCTGCAAAACCAATACTATGTAACCCCGTCGAACAGGCTGTCACGATAGACAGATTCGGACCTTTCATCCCATAACGGATGGAAAGAAAACCGGAAATCATATTAATAATGGAAGCAGGCACAAAAAACGGGCTGATTCTTCTTGGTCCACGATTGGTCAACTCGCCATGCGTATGTTCAATCATAGGAAGTCCGCCAATACCCGAACCAATATTGACTCCAATACGGCTGGCATTTTCTTCTGTTACCTTGATGCCACTGTCTTCAATTGCTTGAATACCAGCTGCCATACCATAATGAATAAAAGTATCCATATGGCGTGACTCTTTTGCGGAAATGTAATCTTCCAACTGGAAATTTTTTACTTCGCCAGCGAAAGTTGTGCTGAATGCAGAAGCATCAAACCGGGTAATGGGTCCGATACCTGATTTTCCAGCAGTTACCGCACTCCACATATCGGCAACGTTATTTCCTACGGGCGAGATACATCCCAGGCCGGTAACAACGACCCGGCGTTGTCTTGTACGGTTCAAACTGTTCTCCTTGAGTTATTTGTTGAATTACGACTGTATGTTAGCAGTTGCATAATCGACGGCTTGTTGTACCGTGGTGATTTTTTCAGCTTGCTCATCAGGGATTTCAATTTCAAATTCATCCTCGAGAGCCATTACAAGCTCAACTGTATCGAGTGAATCAGCACCAAGATCATCAACGAAAGATGATTCCAGTTTGATTTCGTCTTCTGCAACACCCAGTTGCTCAGCGACAATCTTTTTCACACGTTGTTCGATATCGGACATTTGTTGGCTCCAGTAGTTATAAAAATATTAATAAAGAAATACACGCATTTTAGTTGATTTGCGCTTTAAATTCTCACTTTGGGTTATTTTATTTCCAAAATAAAACTTAATTATAGTAAAAAAATGATCGAAAAAATCACTTCTTCAATCAATTCATAAACATGCCACCATTTACATGCAATACAGTACCCGTAATATAAGATGCCTGTGGTGATGCAAGGAAAGCGGTTGCATAGGCTCCATCAGCCGGCGTACCAAAATGTCCGAACGGAACCTGACGTAATAAACCGGCTGTTTGTTCTTCTGTCAATT
>CAZAIY010000285.1:0-1950 GCA_964485295.1 uncultured Oxalobacter sp.
GACAGGTGAGGAATTTATAACATATCACGAACGGAGTTCAAAAACGCCAAAACCCGGTATTCATGTGGTTTACAGGCACCTTTTTGAACTCCATGCCGTCAAACTCAAGTTAAAACCTGTCATTTCCTTTTCAATGGATTCAATCCTGTCCAGATCAATTCCTTTTACAGGACGGATTGCCCGACCGTTTTTTTTCTTCTGCTCCAACAAGAATATAGCCACCACCAATATTGTCGAAGTCATTGGCAAAGGTGCAGATGGTTCGATATATGGCGTCAGGATTCCATCCTTCCTTATATTCAATTCAGGCGCTTTCAACTGTTGAAGCTCCCAACAGCTGATGGATGTTGATAGGTAATGTCATCTAATCAAATTAAATAACGGTGTTGAAAAAAGCAGGATAATTATTTTCCTTTAAACAGGGGATGGTCCTTGAGTAAAAAGGCAGCGCAACCGATACGGTAGTCTTCGGTATCGTAGCAATCAAAACATTCACGGTTTTCTTCAGACGTAATCGGATTGGGATGGGCAAGTCGCCGGACAAATTTTTTGTGCCAGCGGGCAGTTAACGGTGCGCCATGAATAATGCGTTTGACACTTTTTGCGGTTTCTTCTGCAACCATGTCATCAGGAACAACACGGGATATCAAATTTTTTACCCTGGCCTCTTCCGCTGAAAAAATACGTCCTTCGAGCAGCATTTCCAGCAAAACACCAGGACCGACCAAATGATGGACAGGGGTTAATTCCGGATAGGACAAAACCAGGCCGAGATTTTTGGCTGGAATACCAAATCTGCTGCTTTCTCCACAGATCCGGATATCACAGGTGGACAAAAGTTCCACTCCTGCCCCCAGACAGAGACCATGCACCTGGCCAACCAAAGGATGGCGACAGTTGTATAGCGCTTCAATGGCGTTTTTCATGGCATTGCCGTAAGTGATGCCAAGTTCCCGGTTGGCACGGGTATGGGCAAATTCCCTGATGTCGCAACCGGATGAAAAGGCTTCTTCTTTCGCGCCTCTTAAAACGACGCAGCGTAAACTTTCATCTTCGGAAAGCATATTGATGATGCCAGGAATTTTTTCCCACATTTCAAGGGAAATGGCGTTACGTTTTTCCGGCTGGTTCAACACGATTGTTGCAACGGTTTCCTCGCGTTCAACATAAATGGTTTCCTGGATAACAGGTGTTTCTTCCTGGGATTGAATGATTTCTTCTGTCATGTTGCCTGTCTATTTGATCGGAATGTTTTTTGCAGATCCTATTATAAAAAAAAGATTTTTAATAAGTACAGGACTGCCTGTCGATGGCATTCATTTTATATTTAGTTTGGAAAATAACCAAAATGCGTTCATATCTTCATTCGGGATTTTAAGCTTTCATTTAATCTCATGAAAAAGTGGGTTCTCCACTCAAAATCCGCTCGGTTTCATGGCAAAACACTATCCTTCAGTTTAAGTGTCAAAGGAAAAGGCAAAGGATATTTGCGGTTTAATATGATCATGATTGTGATTGCGCCAGATCTTTTTGATTTGATCAGGATTAAGGATGCTGTGCTTTCATTTTTTTCGTTTGCTTCCTTTAGCAGGATCTCCTAAAAGATGAAAACATGATGAAGGGAATTCCCGCAAAAAACCGCATGCAAATGGTTTTTGCTGAAAAATCATGAATCCGTTTCATACCGGTTAAGGGTTTGCTTTACCAAAGGTCCAGAAAACCGGGGAAATGCTCATGAAGATAATGAATCATTATGCGGCGTTTTCTGATAAAAACGAACTGCCTGACAAGAGGTCGGCAACACAAGGTTGTCTGGCGGGACGCCAAAAATGAATAAGGAAAGGTTTTATTTTCGGATGGTTTTCTTTTTCAGAAAAATGGAGTCGGTCGAGTCACTGGCAATACTGCTTTTTGCAGGCGCCAGGGTCTTGATTCGATCCTGTCCGTCAT
>CAZAIY010000286.1:0-1949 GCA_964485295.1 uncultured Oxalobacter sp.
TGAAGGCATTCTTTTTCTTTTTAGAAAAAATGGGGTAAGTTTTTATCACGGAACAGCTTCTTTTGTTGAACGTTCTGCAGAAGGCTATGAAATAAAAGTATCCGGACAGGAAGAACATTTTTTAACTTGTCGTCATGTTATTGTGGCAACAGGATCAGTGCCACGTGCTTTTCCAGGTCTCATGTTTGATGAAAATCGGATTCTTTCTAATGCCGGTGCTTTAGCTATGGAATCTATTCCTAAAAGATTGGGAATTATCGGAGCAGGTGTTATTGGACTCGAATTGGGGTCTGTATGGAATCGCTTAGGTTCCAAGGTAACGTTATTGGAGTCACAGTCAACTTTACTCGGAACAGCTGACAGGCAAATTTCTAGCGAAGCATTAAGAATGATGACAGCCCAAGGTTTGACAATCAATATGGGTATTTCTATTCGAAATGTTCAGTTAACAGACTCAACTGTCATAGTTGAATATGATGATGCTGAGGGAACGACGCAAAAAATGACCTTTGATCGATTGATTGTCGCAATTGGTCGAGTTCCCCGTACGACCGGGTTAAATGTCGTCAATGTAGGTCTTGAATTAGATGAAAGAGGTTTTATTATTGTTGACGAACAATGTCGAACAAATCTTCCTAATGTTTGGGCTATAGGTGATGTTGTAAGAGGTCCTATGCTTGCTCATAAAGCGGAAGATGAAGGTTTGGCTGTTGTTAACCGCATTGCTGGTAAATATGCTCATGTAGATTATGCAATTATTCCTTCTGTTGTTTACACTTCTCCTGAAATTGCTTGGGTAGGAAAAACGGAGCAAGAACTGGAAGCACAAGGAAGGGATTTTAGAGCGGGTGTTTTTCCTTTTTTAGCAAATGGACGTGCCAGAGCAATGAATGAAACAGGTGGATTTATAAAGGTTTTAGCGGATGTTCATACCGATGAAGTTTTAGGGGTTCATATGATTGGCCCGATGGTATCAGAACTGATAGGAGAAGTTGTTCTCGCTATGTCCTTTAAAGCCTCTTCAGAGGATATTGCTCAGGTTTGTCATGCACATCCAACTTTATCTGAAGCAGTAAGAGAAGCTGCATTAGGTGCAAATGGGCGTCTAATAAATTATTAATATGCTATTTTTAGTTTGAAAACAAAATAGTACGATTATATGACAGAAAAACAAGCAGAATTTTTTTACAGATGCAGATGGTTATACTTGTCTGTCATGACCGGGATATTGTTTTTTCTAGGGATGGTGCAAGGATGTGCCTATACAGATGAAGATATTATTTTGTCGCCTAGAGTCAAAATGGTACTTGAAGAATTTCCTGCAGGAACCATTGATACTGTTGAAAAAGCTGATGAAGCATTAGAGGCAGTTTCATATGAAGATCAGATGCTTGAATATCAATATAGACTGGATATGGATGCTTGCGCGAAGAAATTCCTTGTAACGAAATGCTATGAAGCAACTCAATTTAATTACAGAAAAAATCGTGCTGCGTTAAAACCATTATCTGTTGAGGCTGATCGTTTTAAGCGAAGTGAAAAAGTTCGTTTACGAGATCAAGCTTTAGTGGATGCACAACAAGAAGAATTAAGCAAAGCTTCAGAAAGGGAAGTATCTCGTCGGATGTATGAAGAAAAAGAAGCTCGTTATATTCAAGAGAATGTAAACGTTGATCAGGAATCAGAACAAAAGCATTATGTTGATATCAAGGCACCGGATGAAGCTATGCCACCCAAAGTGGAAGAGGGTACTTATACAATCAGCAAACCTAGCCGCCTGAAAAATCCTGATACGGTTTTGACTCCAGATCAGCGTGCCCAAAATGTCCGTGATTTTGAAGAAAAGCAACTGGAATCAGAAAAAAAACTGGAGGCGGTTGAACGCAAGAAAGCTGAAACCCAAGCAAAAAGAGAAAAACCAGTAAAAAAAATTTGAAAAAAACCAAAAA
>CAZAIY010000287.1:0-1947 GCA_964485295.1 uncultured Oxalobacter sp.
ATTTGATCTGAATTTCAACCTGCTCCTTTACCTCTTTTTCCAGCATTTCTGCTGATTGCCAGTTTTTACCATCAATTGATGGCATGCCCATCAACGCATCATAATTGACCTCAGGCCGGCGAAGCAGATCGGCCAGAGTATATTCCTTCTCGATGGCTTTACCCGTTATTTTTGTCAATTCCGTCTGATCCACCATATGCGGATGAATCCAGGTGGACTTCATGCGTTCAATTTCCCGGGCGATTTTTTCCCTTTTTCTTTCAAAATTTTCCCAGTGTTCCTTTGAAATGCAGCCCAGTTTATAGGCTGTTTCGGTCAGACGAATATCGGCATTGTCTTCCCTTAAACTCAACCGGTATTCTGCCCGGCTGGTAAACATGCGGTAGGGTTCCTGCACCCCGCGTGTTACCAGGTCATCTGCCATGACGCCAATGTACGCTTCACTGCGTTTGGGTACCCATGGTTCCAGTTCATCTATCAGACGGCAGGCATTGATTCCTGCCAGAAGACCCTGTGCAGCCGCTTCCTCGTAACCCGTGGTGCCATTGATCTGACCGGCAAAAAAGAGTCCTTCAATCTGTTTAGTTTCAAGCGATGTTTTCAGTGCGCGCGGATCATAATAATCATATTCGATAGCATAACCGGGTCTGAGAATATGGGCCTTTTCCATCCCTTTCATGGATCTGACCAGATTGATTTGTGTATCAAACGGCAGGCTTGTGGATATCCCGTTGGGATAATATTCATGGGTATAAAGTCCTTCCGGTTCCAGAAATATCTGGTGGGAATTCTTGTCGGAAAAGCGATGAATTTTATCTTCTATGGATGGACAGTATCTTGGACCAATCCCCTCAATAATACCTGTAAAAAGCGGACTTCTATCCAGACTTTCCCGGATAATTTCATGGGTATGACTGTTTGTATGGGTTATCCAGCAGGGCAGTTGTGCCGGATGCATAGCCACATTTCCTCTATAGGAAAAAACGGGCATCGGATTGTCATCACCATTCTGGCGTTCCATCACATCAAAATTGATTGATTTTCCGTCAATTCTGGGCGGCGTCCCAGTCTTCAATCGTCCCTGAGGCAAACCCAGATCCTTTAATCGATGTGCAAGCGCAATGGAGGGCGCATCTCCTGCACGCCCTCCCGGATGGGAATGCATGCCAACAAAAATTTTGCCATCCAGAAATGTCCCGACAGTCAGTATGACTGTCTTTCCGGTAAAGGTAACATCCCCTTCGGTAACAATGCCTTTTACCTTATTGTTTTCAACAACCAGATCACTGACCTGCTGCTGAAACAGAAACAGGTTTTCCTGATTTTCCAGACAGTAGCGTGCATGCTGACGGTACAGATTCCGGTCAATCTGTGCGCGGGTCGCTCTGACTGCCGGACCTTTTGATGCATTCAAAATACGGAACTGAATGCCAGCCTGATCGGTGACCAGTCCCATCATCCCACCCATTGCATCCACTTCCTTGACAAGGTGGCTTTTACCAATTCCGCCTATTGAGGGATTACAGGACAGTTGACCAAATGCTTCAAAACTTTGCGTAATCAGTAATGTTTTTTTACCCATTCTGGCAGATACCAGTGCCGCTTCCGCACCTGCATGTCCACCTCCTACTACAATTACATCAAAATCATCAGGAAAATACATAATTCAAAAATCATTGTTTCACGTGAAACAATCCATCCTCATAAACTGAAACAGATAAATCTTATCATACGAAAAATACAGAAAACCCATTTTTATACTAAACCCAATAAAAAATGTTTCACGTGAAACATAAAATACAACATCCTTTTCATTTTCAGGAAATTGGTATATCTGAACTTTTAGGATAAAAATCAGGGTGACAGGAACTGATCTTCAACAGGAACATTAATAGACAGAAAGTGATGGTAAAAAATGAAACTGGTGTAAAAACTTGAAATTTTATA
>CAZAIY010000288.1:0-1925 GCA_964485295.1 uncultured Oxalobacter sp.
GACCGCAGCTATCACATCCCGCTTTATTGAACAATCAGGTGCAGAAAGAATGCGTTTTACTATCGGTCAACGTTACTATTTTTCAGATCAACGAGTTTCTCTTTATTCCCTAAGCGAAAATCGGCATGAAAATCAAAACGAAAATCGATCAGATCTTTTGCTCATGGCAAGTGGATTATTAACTCCAAAACTGGCCGTAGACACTTCTGTTCAATACAATCAGAGCACACGTCGAACACGTAGTGCAAACTATAGTTTACAATGGCGCCCTGCTGACAGAAAAGTTTTCAATGCGGAATACCGTTATTTACGGGATTCAGTAGACGAATATGGTAATTCTATTGATCAAATCAATGTTTCCGGGCAATGGCCATTAGGCAAACGTTGGTATGCTGTTGGTCAACTCAGTTATTCTTTGCCTGATAGCAAAACTATCGAAAGCCTATTTGGTATTGAATATAATGCAGACTGTTGGATTAGTCGATTTGTAGCACAACGATATGCGACATCTTCAACTGAATCAAATACCGCTTTCTTTTTCCAATTAGAATTAAAAGGAATGTCTAAAATAGGTTCAAACCCCATAGAATCATTGAGAAGAGGTATTCCTGGTTACCGATCTTTATCCTCTTATAATGATGACTAAAGACCTAAACACTCTCTATGAAAGATTGGCATTATGCATGTTTCATATTTAAAACTTGAAAATTTTCTGTGTGTATTTCTTCTTTCTGTTGTTCTATCTATTACAGTTCATTCCTTCAGTTTTGCCCAACCAATATCAACAGCCAAAACCGCACCACAAATCAAGGTTGATTCCATTATGGTTGTTGTCAACAAGGACGTTATTACTCGAAAGGAGTTAAATGACCGAGTCAATATGATTGAAGCTCAATTGAGTCGGCAAAATATTCACCCTCCCAGAGAAGAACTGGAAAGACAAATTCTAGAGCGGATGATTGTTGAAAGTGTACAACTTCAAATGGCTAAGGAAAGAGGTATTCAAGTTGACGATAGGCAACTGGATTCTATTATTGCCATGATTGCAGAGCAAAACAATGCAACTATCGAGGAATTTGAAAAAAAATTGAATTCTGATGGACTGTCAATGGCAGCTTTTCGTGAAAATGTCCGAAATGATATCACCCGCCAGCGATTAAGAGATATTGATGTTGTTAGCAAAATTGAAATCAGTGATTCGGAAGTTGACCACCTTTTAGGTATTCAGCAGACAAATCCCATCACGGCTGAAGCGGTAGAATCGGGTCAGGAAATTCGCCTAGGTCATATTCTTATTCGTATTCCAGAAAATGCTTCACCGGAACAAATTGCCGGTCGACGTGATCGGGCAGAACATGTTCTTCAAAGCTTACAAGCTGGAGGCAGTTTTCAACAAAATGCGGCAACTTTTTCGGATGGAGAAGAAGGGTTAAATGGCGGTGACATGGGGTGGAAAAGTCTGGATCGTATTCCGGCACTTTTCGTTGATGCGACAAATAATCTGAAAGTAGGTGAAATAACAGGTATTTTAAAAAGTGCCAATGGCTTTCATATTCTAAAAGTATTAGATCGACGTCAGTCGCAAAATACGCCTGTTCAATCCCCTCAAAACAAAAAAGCACTTCCCATGGATGGTGCCATTCAGCAAATTCATGCGCGACACATTTTAATTAAAGTAAACCAGCTCGTTTCCGCTGATGAAGCAAGACATAAATTAGTTGAACTAAAAGAAAGATTAATTAACAAAGCCGCCACCTTTGAAGAATTAGCTCGTTTGTATTCCAATGACAATTCTGCCAGTAAAGGAGGCGATTTGGGCTGGATATATCCAGGCGACACAGTCCCTGAATTTGAAAAAGCGTTGATGTCATTAAAACCCGGTGAAATCAGTGATCCTATTGAAACCCAATTTGGTTTTCATCTGA
>CAZAIY010000289.1:0-1924 GCA_964485295.1 uncultured Oxalobacter sp.
CTTTTTTGTTCCATTAAAACCGCAAAAATAAATGGAGAAAAGCGCATAAAGGGATAAAGATATTCATGAATATTTTCATTTTCCATGTAAAATATAGCGTTTTATAAAAAGTAGATCGTATTAATTTTTATTGGAGTTGTTTCATGGCAATCGAACGTACCCTGTCGATTATTAAGCCTGATGCTGTGGCAAAAAATGTAATCGGCCAGATTTATTCCCGTTTTGAAAATGCAGGTCTGAAAGTTATTGCTGCACGTATGATGAAGTTGTCCCGTGCGGAAGCGGAAGGTTTTTATGCCGAGCATCGCGAGCGCCCCTTTTTTAAGGATTTGGTTGACTTTATGATGTCTGGTCCAGTCATGGTTCAGGTATTAGAAGGTGAAAATGCCATTGCCAAAAATCGTGAATTAATGGGGGCAACCAATCCAAAAGAAGCGGCAAAAGGAACCATTCGTGCTGATTTTGCAGAGTCGATTGATGCCAATGCGGTACACGGCTCGGATAGTCCAACTGCTGCTGTGAAAGAAATTGCCTTTTTCTTTCCTGAAACCCAAACCTTCTCACGTTAAAAGTGTCACTTGCCCGTCAATCGGGCAAGTTTTTTCCATATGAATAACAACCGGATCAATTTACTTGATTTAAATCCGGTACAGCTGGTCGAGTATTGTTTTAGTCTGAATGAAAAACCATTCAGAGCGAAACAATTGCAGCGGTGGATTCATCAATCAGGTGTGAGTGATTTTGACCAGATGACGGATCTGGCCAAATCCTTGCGTCAGAAGCTTTCCCTTCATGCCGAAATCATGGCACCTTCAATTATCGCCGATCATGTATCTGCAGATGGCACCCGAAAATGGCTATTGGATGTGGGTCAGGGAAATGCTATTGAAACGGTATTTATTCCTGAACAAAACCGTGGAACCTTATGTGTTTCCACCCAGGCGGGCTGTACGGTCAATTGTTTATTTTGTTCAACAGGAAAACAGGGATTTAGCCGGAATCTGACAACAGGGGAAATTATTGGACAGCTTTGGATGGCCGAGTTTGCTTTGCGCAGGCAGCATCAGGAAGAAGAAAAGCCCACCCGGCAAATTTCCAATGTGGTTTTAATGGGAATGGGAGAACCATTATTCAATTTTGACGCAAGTATCGGTGCTTTAAAGTTGATGCTGGATGATAATGCATACGGGCTTTCCCGAAGACGGGTAACGGTATCAACCAGTGGCGTGGTTCCTATGATTGATAAACTGGCCCGGGTTTGTCCTGTTGCTTTGGCCGTTTCATTGCATGCATCAAATGACGCTTTGCGTAACAAGCTGGTTCCACTTAACCGAAAACATCCGTTGCCCGCATTAATGGCAGCCTGCCGACGGTATCTTGAATATGCTCCCCGGGATTTTATTACTTTTGAATATTGCATGCTTGATGGCGTAAATGATACGGATCGCCATGCAATGGAGTTGATTGAACTGGTGAAAAAAGGGGCATCACCTGTGTCATGTAAATTCAATTTGATTCCATTCAATCCTTTTGATGCTTCGGGATTGCGTCGTTCAAAACCGGAAAGAGTACAGGCTTTTGCGAAAGTTTTAATGGATGCCGGAATTGTTACAACAGTCAGAAAGACACGTGGCGATGATATTGATGCGGCCTGTGGTTTGCTGGCAGGCGAGATAAAAGACAGGACGGATATCAAAAGGAGATTGATGCAAATGCAGGTTTGTTTTGCGCAGTCAGACGAAGAATTGCATTAATTAGATGATTTTCTGGAAAAAAGTAGTAATTTGGTAAGGATTTTGAAATAAAATACATTTTTATCTGATATGAAAAATTATGCATAAGTTATTTGCATAAGGGGAATTTTATGGACACTGATGAGAAAAATGAAGAAAAAGAAGAAAATGAAATTTCTACACCTGATGTC
>CAZAIY010000290.1:0-1915 GCA_964485295.1 uncultured Oxalobacter sp.
GACTCAATACCTTTAAAAATCGAAATTACACAGAAATCATTACAGGCTCAATCGAAATTACACAGGAATCGTTACAGGCTCTCCCAGACAGTCGGTTTTGAAAGTAAATAACCTCGAACACCATCTACATGAAGGCTCTTGAGCATGTCGAGTTCTTTTTCTGTTTCAACAAATTCAGCAATAACAGCAATATCATGGCTATGAGCGGCTCGTACAATGGAATCAACAAATTGTTGATTATCCCGATTTTCATCTATGTTACGGATAAAGCTGCCGTCAATTTGCAAGTAGGCTGGTCGTAATTGGGCAAGATTGTTGATGGAAGTATTACCTCTGCCAAAATGTTCGATACCAATTTTTGCACCTGTTTGCAGAATTTGTTTTGCCCACATTTGTACCGTATGCATATTTTGGCTTATTGCATATTCACTAAGTTCAAATAAAATTTGTTTGGCAATTTCAGGTGCCTGGTGAAGTTTTGTTACTAACCAATGTACAAATTCCGGATTTCGAATAGATGCCGGCATCAGATTAATGGCAATAGGCTCTGCCGGACTATTTGGTTTTTGCAGTCTTTCAATCACATCTTCTATGACCATGCGATCAAAAGCCTGTGTTAAACCATGGTGATTTACCATAGGGATAAAAATACCCGCCGGGATAAGTTTTCCTTCATTATTGGAAATACGTAACAACACTTCACTTTGCATGATTTTATTAGTATTTTCGCTAGTGAAAGTAGGTTGCAACAATAGAGTACTTTGACGGCGGGCAACAACATCTCGTAAAAGACCAATCCACTGTGTGGCCGTTAATCGATCAAATGCATCTTCAGCATTTTTTTGGTGTGCATGTGCAATATTTTTTCCTCGTAATTGAGCAGCTCGCAAAGCCATATCGGCTTCAGACATTAATTGTTGCATGGTTTGGTTACTGCGATAGGCAAAACCAATATGACCGACTTCATCATTTAAGGTTAAGCCTTTTTCATGTAAGGAGGGGAGGGCAGATGCCAATTGTTGAGTAAATCCCCAACTTTCCTGTTCGGATAATCCGGTTAATGCAATGGCAAAAGTTGATCCTGAAAGACGTGCGGCAAGCGATTCGCCAATTGCATTCTTTTCCAGATGCGATTTAATCAAGTCACTGGTGGCACGAAGTAAGGTATCACCTGCCAAATGACCTGATTGATTGTTCAAGGCTTGTAAATTGGAAATTTCAAGAAAAACAAGAGCTCCATTTTCAAATTCGTCTTCTGTCTGCATCATATGCGTCAAACGCATATTGAAGAAAGTACGGTTGGAAAGACCAGTTGTATTGTCGGTATAGGCTGCTGAACGGATACGTTCCAAAGCACTTTCCTGTTCGTTAAATATGTCACGAATTTTGTCAGACATCTGGTTCATCGCCATTACAACTCGTCGCAATTCCAAAGTCCAGGGCAGATCGGTTTGAATGACATAATCCTTGTTGGAAATGGATTCGGCCTGTTTTTCAACAGCATTAAGTGGGCGCAGTACATAATGAATGGCAATTAAAGCCAAACCAAATATCACAATAAATGATCCGACAAACCAGAATAAAGAATGAATGCAGGTTTTCCAAAGACGAATATAGGCAAATTCAGGATTGGCACTGATTTGAACACTTCCCGCCTGAGTCCAGCCGTTCATAATCAGACTTTCGCCATAGGGGGTTTCAAGTGGAAACGAGGAAATGAACCAACCAGGTACCTGTTTGGGGTGTTCTGCATCGGAACGTTCAATCAGGATTTTTCCATTGATGTCATAAACGGTAATATCACGATAATACCCGCTGTCAAAAAGAGCATTGACATGGGTTTCCATGGAAATGGTATCGGATTCCGCCATGTAAGGAGATAACGTTAACCCAAGTGAAGTTGCCGTATCCTGAG
>CAZAIY010000291.1:0-1894 GCA_964485295.1 uncultured Oxalobacter sp.
GGAAGTCAATGGAAGTTCTGATGTGGAAAACGGCAATCAATCAGAAGAGAATGAGAATGACCCTCTTGTCAAAGCCGAGATCAACCAGTTAAAGCAAAGGGAAAAGGAAGTGATTGCCCATGAGGCCGCACATAAAGCGGTTGGCGGGCAGTATACGGGAGCTGTCAGTTATACCTATACAACGGGTCCGGACGATAAAAAGTATATTAGTGGTGGTGAAGTCTCCATTCGCACTCCCTCTAGCAGTGATCCTGAAGAAGTATTAAGAATGGCGGAAATGGTCAGAAGGGCGGCGTTGGCTCCGGCAAATCCATCCAGTCAGGATATTGCAGTAGCTGCAGATGCTTCTCAAAGAGCTGCCAATGCACGTTCCGAGATAGCCAAACTGGCTCGTGAAGAAGCCATGACCGAACAAAAGGAACGTGCAGAAAAAATGGGTTTTTCAGAAACAAAAGAAAATGGTTCTGCAAAATCACTTGTTAATGGAAACGATAAAACGAATCAAATTGATCTGTCCAATATCAATATCGCACAGGGCCAAAAAGCATTAAAGGCCTATTCTTCCCAATCGAATTTTTTCCAGCGATCCGGTGAAAAACGTTTCTCTGCTATTGGTTAGATAAAAAAGCCGGTTGCAGATCTATCCTGTTTTCTTTTTTAAAAAGCCGTTTTATTCCGTTTTTTGTAAAAAACGGATAAAACCGGATTTTTCCTGCTTTGTCAGAATGTACAGCCATTATTTTAAACCGTATCGGCGTACCAATAGGTGTTTGGGGGCAGGGGTATTTTCTATTTTAAAAAAAAATCAAGAAATCCGCTTTTATATGTCATTGTGTGTCGCATAGGGCAGGTAAAGTAGGAAAAAACGGTATGGAAAGATAAAAATGGAAAAATATAAAAAACTGATTAGGAAGGCAAAAGAGAACAAGGTAACGGATTTAAGTTTATCTGATGATGAAATCAGGGATATTCATGCGTTATCTTCTCTTACCCATCTGAGAAAACTGGATTTGTCGGGTTGTGAAGGGATCAGGGATATCAGTCCGCTGGCATCCTTAAAAAATCTTAAAGAGTTAAAGTTGTCTGCCTGTAAAAAGATCAGGGATATCCGCCCGCTGTCTTCCTTGACAAGGCTGAAAAAACTGGGTTTATCCGTTTTTAGGGATATTGAGGATCTTGCTCCCCTGTCTTCTCTTGTCAATTTGACGGAACTGGATCTGGCAGGTTTTAAAAGTATTCAATACTTTCATCCCCTGTCATCGTTGAAGAATCTGACAAAACTCAGCTTGTCCGGTTTTAGGAATATAAAGGATATTCATTGCCTGTCTTCTCTTAAGAACTTGAAAACCCTGTCTTTTCGCAAGTGTGGCAATATCCGGGACTGGCGTTTTCTGTGTGCATTACCCAATCTGGAAGAATGGGAAATGCCGCTTGACATCGCAAGTGCGCTTCGCCATTGTCCTGTCATGGAATCGCATACGGATGAACGGGGAAGGCTGCATAACGAAAAGGGGCCTTCCATTGTTTATGAAGGCGGACTCAATTTGTATTACTGGCATGGAGTCAGAATTCCCAAAAAGTGGATCACAGGGAAGCTACCGTCAGTCACTGAAGCACTGGCTATCCGTTATAGCGAACGAAGGCGTGCCGCCTGTGAAATGATCGGCTGGGGAAAAATCATCAAAGGGTTGGATGCCAAAGTTATCGATAAAAACCCGGATCCTGAAATCGGTACCCTGCTTGTCGCAAAATACCCCACGCCGAGAAATAAAAGCCGCTTTTTAAAAGTGAAATGTGGCACAGGAAGGGAATTTGTACTGCCTGTACCGCCCACCATGAAAACCGCTCATCAGGCCAATGCGTGGACATGGGGGTTAAGAGCCTCTCAATATCA
>CAZAIY010000292.1:0-1879 GCA_964485295.1 uncultured Oxalobacter sp.
GTCAGGAAGAATAAGGAGATTTTCTGAATAGGTAATGTTATTAATAACAATGCTTTTTTCAGTATAAGAGGTAATAGTAAAAGGAAATAAATCTTGATTTTGAATCAATTCCATAAGTACAACAAAATTAAATTGTTAGAACAAAAAAATGTATTCAGAAAAACTGATCATAAAATATAGTAATGTTTTAATTATGTAATAAAGGTACATTAACTGCAGTTAAGGTGTAAACTGTATGGCTTAAAAGAATGTCTGCCTTTATAAAGTTTGAATAACTTTGTAATGCGCATCATTCCCGTGCAAATAGTCAAGGGAAATTAACATGCAACCTGTAAAAAAATCGCAAAAATTGCTAGATGTTTGTTATGACATAAGAGGACCTGTTCTTCAAAGAGCTAGACAAATGGAGGAAGAGGGCCAAAAAATCATGAAACTGAATATAGGTAATTTGGCAGTATTTGGCTTTGATCCACCAGATGAAATTGTGCAAGATATGATTAGCAATATGCATAATGCTGCTGGATATACTGATTCTAAGGGCATGTTTGCTCCTCGAAAAGCAATAATGCAATATACGCAAGAGAAAAAAATCAATGGTGTAGAAATAGAAGATATCTATATTGGTAATGGAGCTTCTGAACTAATTGTGATGAGTATGCAGGGATTGTTAAATCATGGTGATGAAGTGTTGGTTCCTGCACCAGATTATCCGCTATGGACAGCAGCTGTTTCCCTTTCAAGTGGAACACCAGTTCACTATATTTGCGATGAAGCAAATGATTGGTTACCTGATATTGAGGATATGAGGAAAAAAATTACCAATAGAACTAAAGCTATTATCGTAATTAATCCGAATAATCCAACAGGTGCTTTGTATCCTAAAGAATGCTTGCAAAAAATTGTTGATCTTGCTAGAGAATTTAATCTTATTATTTTTGCAGATGAAATTTATGACAAGTGTTTGTATGATGGAGCAAAACATACTTCAATTGCTTCATTAGCTGATGATGTTTTATTTATTACTTTAAATGGTCTTTCTAAAAATTACCGTTCCTGTGGTTATAGGAGTGGATGGATGGTTGTTTCCGGTGAAAAAAGGCATGCAAAAGATTATATTGAAGGGCTGGATATGTTAGCTTCTATGCGTTTGTGTGCTAATGTTCCTGGACAATTTGCCATTCAAACCGCTCTTGGTGGATATCAAAGTATTAATGATCTTGTTGCTCCAAATGGACGTTTAACTCGTCAACGTGACTTGGCTTATGATATTTTGTCTTCCATACCTGGTGTGAGTTGCGTGAAGCCTAAAGCATCACTTTATATGTTTCCTCGCCTAGATCCTGAAATTTATCCAATTGAAGATGATAAGGATTTCGCTTATAAACTGCTGGAAGAAGAAAAAGTATTAATTGTGCAGGGAACAGGGTTTAACTGGATTGCACCCGATCATTTTAGAGTTGTTTTTTTACCGACTTCTGATGATTTGGAAAAAGCTTTACGTCGTATAGAGCGTTTTCTTGAAAATTATCGAAAACGTTATGGAACAGACAAATTAATTGTGACTGATAAAAAAGAAAAAAACACTTTGAAAATAGCCTAATTTATTAAATATTTAACCGGGATTTTCCATTATCTGGCAAAATCCCTTTTTTTATATTTTTAATATAGCCCCAAAAAGAGAATTGGCACAAATAGGGTCAATGGTTATCGTGAATTATTCAATTTTTAAATTTCAGAAGATATGGAACCACTAAAAGTAGGATTATTAGGAATAGGAACAGTAGGCTCGGGTACTTGGGATGTATTGAAGCGAAATCAAAAGGAAATTCGAGGAAGAGCCGGTCGTGAAATTAAAATTACGATGGTGGCAGATCGTAAT
>CAZAIY010000293.1:0-1871 GCA_964485295.1 uncultured Oxalobacter sp.
TCGAATGAAATGGTTGCCTCTTTTCTGAGGAGTTGAGGCAAGGGATTTGAGTTTGAAGCTGGGTATAAAAGGAAGAATCCTCCTTTTTCAAGAAGATCAACAATAAAATGTTGAGGAGCTTTTTATGAGAAAAATAAAGACGAAATAAGGAGGATTCAAAATGGATCATAACACGACAGAAGTATTTGGGGTGGATTTGGCTAAAAATGTCTTTCAGGTTTGCTGGACAGATAAAAAAACAGGAGAGATACATAACAGACAGATGAGCCGAAGTACATTCAGCCGTTTTTTTGTAAATAGACGAGAAGCCATCATTGGAATGGAAGCCTGTGGAGGCGCCCATTATTGGGCAAGAGAATTTAGCAAACTGGGTCATGAAGTGGTGTTAATGCCCGGAAGAGATGTCAAGGCATACAATCCGGGCAACAAGAATGATGCAGCAGATGCCAAAGCAATACGAGCAGCTGTTTTATCAGGAACGACAAGACGAGTTACGATAAAAACCCAGGAACAACAGGCAGTACTGGCAGTACACAAGATAAGAAGCCAGAAGATGCAGCAAAGAATTGCCAATACCAACCAGATAAGGGGATTGTTAATGGAATTCGGTGTTGTTGCTCCGCAAGGGCATAGGAAACTGATGAATCAGTTTCCTATGATGATAGAACAGATAAAAGAAGAAGTTCCTCCTATGCTGATTATGTTACTTAGACAACAGTATGAGGAAGTCAAACGATTGGAGAGTCAGATAGCAGAAGTTGAAGAACAATTAAAAGCCTGGTCGAAACAGAATGAGGCCTGTGAGAGATTGCAAACGATAACAGGAGTTGGATTACTGACAGCGACTTCAGTTGTGGCGACGATAGGAGAAGCTGGGGAATTTAAAAATGGGAGGCAGTTAGCGGCTTATTTTGGATTGGTACCGAAGAATACGGGAAGTGGCGGCAAGACGTTAAATCAGGGGATGAGTAAACGCGGGAATCGATATATTCGAACCTTACTGATGGAAGGGGCCAGATCGGTACTGATGAAAGCGAAGGTCAAACCGAAGATAGTGTCGAGGTTACAGAAGAAAAAAGTGCACAGTAACAGGATAGCAGGAGCATTGGCACATAAGTTGGCCAGAGTGATATGGGCAGTATTAAGAAAGAAGACGGTATACCGGTCTGACTATGAAACAGCTTTTTTGGCTATATGAACCAAAAACACAGAGAAACAAAAAAACGAAAAAATAAAAAAACAGAAAACCAAAAATTAAAAAAGGAGCTTCCTGATTGCGCAAAAACAAGATGGTGGAACAGGTTAAACCGGGGTGTCATGAAACTGACTGATTTTAAGAACGGTGATTGGTAAATCAAATCAATAAGAGTTCATGCGACGAATAAGAATGACATCCGCGGATTACATTGAGGTTAGTGGACGGAAGTTTGATGAGAGCCACAAAAAACCGAATATAGAAACGCAATCCTATTCAACCTGAGAGTTTTTGTTTGACAGGAAAAGATAAAAAAACCAAAAGTGAAAAGCTAAACCAATTAGCTAGAATTTATGGATAAGGAGAAAAAAGTTAACCAAAAAAAGAAAGAGAAGAATCAGAAGGAATAAAAAGGAGAAAATTGAAAAAGAGGAAAAGCCTGAGGTGTTATCAAACTGGCTGTTTTCCTGAACGATGGTTGACCAAAAATTAACAAGAGTTCATCTGTCGAATGAGGATAACATCAAAGGTCAATACCTGACCCAATGGCAATTTCAAAACCCAATATGGCAATGCACTTTTTTAACAAAAAATATTTGACAGAAAAGAGGCAACCATATAAAAATCAGGGAGGCCTGTCATTTGGCAGGATGCTTTGCGATTCGTTCCAATGCCA
>CAZAIY010000294.1:0-539 GCA_964485295.1 uncultured Oxalobacter sp.
CTGTTAAAAGAGAACGAATTGGCGCATGGATTGTACAAACATTAGAATATGCCGGCATTAAATCACCTTCCGCATAATGCCATTCAATGCGAATTCGATCATCAACTTTTTCCATGACACCATCAAACCAGGGAGCACCACACAAAACCGCTTCTTCCCGAACAACAAGATGGGCTTTAACCGTATGATTCTCCGATACCAAGGAAGCTGTTAAATCACCTTTTCCAATATCTTCGTCTAATGCATCTTTGATATTTGCAACCAAAGTTTTCTTTAGTTTTGCATCAAAGGGTGCATAAGGATTTTTCAAGTTACTACTCATGCCGGACCTATTCCTGAAAATGAATGACCTTTTGTCAAAAGGTTTTTTTGGGATTGTACTCCTATCTTGTGTTTTGTCGCAAAATCAAGCATACGATCAATACAGACAACCGCTTTTTCCCGTATAGCTGAATCCACCTGTATTTCATTTTTTTCCTGTTCAATGACTTCCAGCAAATTAGAAAGATAGTTCATCGCCATCCATGGACAATGCGCAC
>CAZAIY010000294.1:549-1863 GCA_964485295.1 uncultured Oxalobacter sp.
GTTGCCACAATAAATTTCTGTGCATTACTGTTTTTTGCTGCCACAATAATCTGGGAAGTAGATCCAACCACATCAGCCAAAGCAACAACCGATGCAGGAGATTCAGGATGTACCAAAACTTCTGCATCTTTGTGCAATTCTTTCAAAAGTTTTAGCTCCACCCCCTTAAATTCATCATGAACAAGACAGGAGCCTTGCCAAAGCAACATATCTGCCCCAGTTTGTTTTTGAATATAACTGCCTAAGTGTCTATCCGGTCCCCAGATAATTTTCTTCCCCTGAGCATGTAGTGAAGCAACTATTTCAAGTCCGATAGATGAAGTTGCCATCCAATCTGCTCGTGCTTTAACTGCCGCACTGGTATTGGCATAGACCACAACCGTACGATCAGGATGTGCATCACAAAATGCCGTAAATTCATCAACGGGACATCCTAAATCCAAAGAACAATTGGCATCCAAATCCGGCATAAAAATTTGTTTTTCCGGGCTTAAAATTTTTGCCGTTTCACCCATAAAACGGACACCGGCAACAAAAAGTTTTTTTGCAGGATGATCTCTTCCAAAACGAGCCATCTCCAATGAATCTGCAACACAGCCTCCCGTTTCTTCAGCCAAATCCTGAATATCCGGATCAACATAGTAATGTGCTACTAATACGGCTTCCTTTTGCTTTAACAAATGCCGTATTTTTTCCTTCATCTCTTTTTTTTCTTCTAAAGAAGGTTCCGGAGGAATACGAGCCCAGGCACAGGCAATACTTGTTGTTCCCGTTTTCATTTGAGGAAGATCATATTCGACTTCCTTGATACTTTGAATTTCTTTCTGATTTGTCATATTGGTTACAGAAAAAAGCTTATTTAAAAACAACGATTTTGCAACATTATTCATTGAATAATGTCGGGTATGCATTAACTTTCAGATTCACAGACTGATTATCAGAGATCAGACAAGCAGGCGCACCAACCGGTAACGTTACTTTATCCCGAACATGTCCAAACGGGAGTCCCGTGACAATGGGAACAGTAATATAAGAACGAAGCCAATCCAACATCGTTTCGAAATCATACCCATTGTCATATTCAGTCAATGAATATCCTGAAAAATCTCCAAAAACAAGCGCATGCTGGCTGGCAAGAATCCCACTATGATATAACTGTAAAATCATTCGTTCTATACGATAGGGATGCTCATTGACATCTTCAACAAAAAGAATACCGTTTTCAACTTTTGGCATCCATTTTGTTCCCAAAAGATGCGTGATCATGGTCAGATTCCCGCCCCAAAGTGTCCCGGACACATTCACTTTAGGATT
>CAZAIY010000295.1:0-1853 GCA_964485295.1 uncultured Oxalobacter sp.
AGAATAGTCGTTTCCTGCCGTAAAAAAATTACTGACGCCCCCGTTTTGGTTGTGGGATATCAGATAAAAGAGTCTGGAAATGAAAAAATATTCTTATTATTCTTATCTTTTGCTTGACGATAATGTCAAGCAAAAGCTTATTAATATTTGCATGTATGGTAACAATCGTGAGCAGTCTATAGGTTTTTTTCGACTGGCGACAGGGTTATATTATCTTTCCCGTATTATGGTTGAAGATGAGCTTGACTTTAAAGCGATTGATAAAAATTTTAATCGATTTATATTTCAGGTCATTGGCCGGGGTCATAGTATTACAAGTGTGTTGCAGTATATGAGTAGCCGAAAAGTACTATGGGTACTGGAATCCCGCGCATTTTTGAATCTTTTTCTGGATATGTTCCCGGATATTCCTTTTTCAAAAATTTTAATTCTTTTAACGGTGAATTTGTCTGTCTCTAAAAAAATATCCGGATTACCTGTCAAAGGACCATTGCGCGATTGGCTATTAAAACAGAATGAAATATATTCGGCTTCAAATGCTAATGATGCGGCTTCAGATCTAGCTGCTCAATTACCTTCTTCTTCTCAAATAGAGCGTTTTTCCGCTTCATTAACATCCTCACAATAAACAGTCTTTTTTTTTCGGTAATTTCTTTCCATTACTTGAAAAAAGACTGTTTTTGGTTTTTTATGTTTTAAAAATCGCTGTCTTCTGATGAAGAGGTTAAATGCTTGTATTTTTAAAATAGAAAGCCCTGAAGTTTGTACAGGATTAATTGAGGGCTTTGATACATTCCTTAACTAAAACAGGGCCTCTGTAGACCATTCCTGTCAGAAGTTGTATCAAAGAAGCACCTGCTTCTATTTTTTCTTTTGCATCCATGCTGTTCATGATGCCACCCACACCGATAATGGGTATGGTATCGCCCATTTCACTTTTGAGTAATCTGATGACATGCGTTGATAAATCACGAACAGGTGCACCGGATAATCCGCCGACTTCTTCGGAATGGGGCAAATTGACAATCAATTCCCGTTGTATGGTGGTATTTGTCGCAATGACACCATCAATTTCATGACGTAATAATGTTGCGGCAATATTTTTAACCTGTTCCAGATTGATATCAGGAGCGATTTTGAGGACTAGAGGAACATGTTTTGCATATGTATCGGCAAGTCGTTTATGTGTAATTTTTATTTGCGAGAGCAAATTGTCCAATTCCGCTTCTTCTTGCAATTGACGTAAATTTTTTGTGTTTGGGGAAGAAATATTGATCACAATATAGTCTGCAACGGGATAAACTTTTTCCAGACAAATGATGTAATCTATCACGGCATTTTTCATGGGGGTGTCTGCATTTTTCCCAATATTTAAACCGATGATACCTTCCTTTTTGTTGAAAAAACGGGATGACCGTACATTTTTTACCAAAACATCAACGCCTTCATTATTAAATCCCATACGATTGATAAGGCCTTCTGCGGCAGGAATTCGAAACATACGGGGCTTTGGATTACCCGGTTGTGGACGAGGGGTAACTGTACCTAATTCAATGAAGCCAAAACCAAGAGAGGCAAGACCATCTATTGCCGAGCCGTTTTTATCCAACCCCGCTGCCAAACCGACCGGATTGGGAAAGGTAATGCCCATGACTTTTCTGGGAGAACCCTGTATTTTGGATGTTAGACGAGCCAATCCAGTTGATGCGGCCATTCTGAGTGATTTCATTGTCAAATTATGAGCCGCTTCAGGATCCATTGAGAACAGAACCGGACGGGCGAGTGAATACATGAATTTTTCCATCATATGTAATAAAAATATTCAATAATGAAAGAATTTGTTGATAAATACA
>CAZAIY010000296.1:0-1853 GCA_964485295.1 uncultured Oxalobacter sp.
GCCGCATGAATCGGATCAGACCGAACTGGCAACCATGGTTATTGATTTTCACGGATTAAAACAGAGTTTTACAACAAAAAACCATCATACAGCATGTGAATCCATTACAATGACGCTGGAAAAAGGCCCTTTCAGGCAGCTCGACGGCAAATGGACTTTCACTGCCCTGCCTGAAGGCCGAAGCCGGGTGGATCTTGAATTAAGCTATGAATTTTCCAACGGCCTTTTTGAAAAAATGCTGGCCCCCATCTTTGATATGGTATCCATCACACTTGTCGATTCTTTTCACCAACGCGCAAGGTCTGTCTATGGTCAAACCTAAATCATCCCGAATTTTTCCCCGCCTGCGACAAAAAAAAGAGGAAGTTTTTCCGGTTCAGGTCAGTTATGCCGATTCCAAAACATCCATTTTACTGACGGTCAAAGTCTCACCGAAAACCACCATTAAAAAAGCCATCGAACTGAGCGGCATCACAAAAATTGCAAAAAAAATAAAACCTGCCGAAGGATATGTCGGTATTTTCAGTGAAATAAAACCTCTTGATACCATCGTCAAAAAAGACGACCGCATCGAGATTTATCGCCCTTTGGCCGTTTCGCCGAAAGAAGCGCGACAAAACCGGTTAAAGCAGGAGAAGAACACCTGATTTTCCCATTTATTTTAATAAGGGCAAAAGATACGTCCACACATTTTCAAGCAGGACAGGCTGGGCTTCTTTTGAAAAATGAATCTGATTGAAGTCATCCATATCCCTGGGATTTAAGCCTTTTAAAAAGTTCGGAACCAGTTCGGAATTGGTTTCATTGGTAATTTGTTCATAAATGGCAGAAAACTGCCTTGAATAATCCTGTCCATAACTTTTGGGAATCGGTATGCCCAGCACCAGAACCTGACTGCCTGTTTTTAAGGACGCCCTGATCATCGTACGCAGGTTTTGCTGGACAGCTGAAATCGGAACGTGTCGAAATCCATCATTTACGCCCAATTCGATAATGACGATCTCAGGATTATATTCCGCCAGAAAACGGGGAAGATGTGTATTGCCACTGGCCGTTGTCTCACCGGCAACACTGACATTGACAATGCTGTAATCCGGATACCGGCTTTGCAACCGTTGTTCCAGAAGAGAAACCCAGCCCGTTCCGGACTCCATCTCATGTTCGGTAGAAAGATTGTCTCCCAAAATCAGAATGGTCTTTGCCTCGGCAAAAGCGTGAAAGCAGAAAAAAAGGGAACAACAGATGAGAAATTTTAACCACCTGATTTTTCGATTGAGCAATTGCATTTTTTCAGACTATTATTAATAAAATTCATTTAAGCCATCTATTACGATGAAATTTGATTTTATCGCAAATTTCAAATCTCTTCCTGTCTTAAATTCATTCCTGTCATTCTAGGAGGGAGCTATGGCAAATGCAATAGAAAACATCTCTTCTTGCCATTTTTCTTGGGATTAACGCCAGTATTCGGGTATTTCTTCCTTAACGGGTGGTTTCTTTTCTTCTTCTACCGGCTGCGGTTTGATCACTTCAACAGTCTCCTGCTGAACTTTGGGTTCAGGAATACGCCGTTTTTTTCGGGCTTTTGCGACAAATTTCTTTTTTTCCTGTTCCGGCAGATTCTGATATTCCAGCCATTGCAGGAATTTGTCCTTGATACCCAGCTTTTTGGCATTTAAATAATTCTGTCGGGCTTCTTTTCGCTCCTGCGGTGTCAGATTCACCCATATCTGAATTCGTTCCTGAAGTCGTGCCTGTTCTTCAGGAGACATTTGCTCCATCCGCTTTGCAATCTGCAGCCACTTTTGTTTTCTGGTTGCAGGAATTCTGTCCCAGCTTTTTTCAAGCGGATG
>CAZAIY010000297.1:0-1852 GCA_964485295.1 uncultured Oxalobacter sp.
CGCTTATTACGAAATTGTCCTAAAAAAATTTTTTTATAACAAAACTATATAGACTTGATCTAAATCAATGTTTTTTTAATGTTTAATTGAGTCAAATCAAGCTTTTTTGAAAAAAAGCGACATTGCAAACAGAAAAAAACAGGCGTACATTACGCCTAACCGTATACACCAAGCGGGGAATCTCAAAAAAGAGGTTACATGTAGAGCGGTGTGTTTATTTAGAAAAGGTAAGGTCATGGACAAGTCCAATATTATCGGTGCTGTAGTTGTTTTGGTTGCTGCTGTTTGTGTCGCATTCGCAGTAATGTAATAACTGAAAAAATTTTTTTCACTTAAGTGGATGGGAGATTGCTAGCGATCTCCCAATTTCATTTTTAGAGTCCTCCCTTTCTCTTTCCTTCCTTTTTTCCTTCCGGGTCTTGTTTACATTCTTTTACGATTTGCCTGTCTTTTATATAGGCAGTATCTGTTATCTCGGAGTAAAATACATTTCATTGAAAAACGTTTTGCCAATTTTGTTTGATTTCAATATCTTATTGAAAGGTTAGGATACGATGAAAAGAATGACTCTGCCGGGTTTCATCAAACAGACGGCTTTTCTGTTTGTTTTTTCCGTGGTCAGCATTTTTACACTGTCTTTTGCTCATGCAGATGACAAGAGTGATTTTTTCAAGGCAGTCGAAATGAATCGTTCGGATCTTGTTGAGGATCTTTTGAAAAAAGGGGTCAATCCCAATATTACAGAGCCTTATAGAGGCAATACGGGTTTAATTGTTTCCATGGAGGAAGGTTCCATGGATGTTTTCAATTTACTGGTCAATACACCGGGAATTGATTTGAATAAACGGGCAAGAAATGGCAATACGGCTTTGATGCTTGCCGCATGGAAATCCAATGTTCCTGCTGTGAAAACCCTGTTGTCAAAAGGAGCAAAAGTCAACCAGTCCGGCTGGACCGCGCTTCATTATGCGGCGGCAGTAGGAAATGAGGAAATTGTCCAGATACTGCTGGCAAAAAAAGCCATTGTTGATGCTCCGGCTCCCAACAAGACAACCCCGCTTATGATGGCCGCCCGAAGCGGTCATATCAAAACCGCAAAACTGCTTTTGGATCATGGCGCGGATGTTCGCCTTAGAAATGACTGGGACATGAGTGCGGTTGATTTTGCCAGGGATGGTGACTTTACCAGTCTGGAAGAGGGACTGCAAAGCCGTCTGGACAAAATAGAAGCCATGGCGGCAATGAAAAATTAGGGTTCATTGATTTGCACAAAAGGCGGCAAAGTCCGATGTGGGGTTGCCGCCTTTTTTGTGTCGTTTACTTGTCCGGATTTAAAAGGGAGCGCCGTCGCTTTTGTGGAACAAGAATGCTTGGATAGGCTTTGGGATGCGTGTAAGGAAAATCGGAACTGTAATGCAGGCCCCGACTTTCATTGCGTGACAGGGCACTTTCCACAATGAGTGCGGCAACATCAACCAGATTGCGCAATTCCAGCAAATGGTTTGTCACGATGAAATTGGCATAATATTCATCGATTTCTTCTTTCAGTAATTGAATTCTTCTTTGTGCCCGTTCCAGGCGTTTTGTTGTTCGGACAATTCCGACATAATCCCACATGAAACGACGCAATTCGTCCCAGTTGTGGGAAATAACCACTTCCTCATTTGGATTGGAAACCTGGCTTTCGTCCCAGGCGGGAAGGGAGACAAACGGAATATCCTTTTGTTTCGTAATATCAATGGCAGCCATTCGACCCAGTACCAGACATTCCAGAAGGGAATTGCTTGCAAGGCGGTTTGCGCCATGTAATCCGGTACAGGCCGCTTCACCGATTGCATATAATCCATGGATG
>CAZAIY010000298.1:0-1835 GCA_964485295.1 uncultured Oxalobacter sp.
ATCGATTTGAAATTGAGCAATAATCTGAATAAATGACCATGCGACCTGTTATTGCCATTACATTAGGAGAACCCTCTGGTATTGGACCAGAAATCGCTTTGCGAGCTGCTTGGGAATTGCGAAAGGAAGTGCAAACAGTTTTAATTGGGGATGAAAATTTATTACTGAATCTGGCGTCTGAAATTAATAGACAAATTATTTTACAAAAACTGACCACTGAAACCATTCCGAATATTCGTGATTTTTTTCGGGAAAATACTTTACTGTACATCAATAGCCCTTTGAAAAATACTGTGAAACCAGGACAACTTGATCCGGAAAACGCCAAAACCGTACTCAATTGGTTAGATATTGCCATAGACGGTTCCGCTCAAAATCATTTCGATGCTCTGGTCACTGCCCCTATCCAAAAAAGTATTATCAACGAAGCAGGAATTCTTTTTACTGGACATACAGAATATCTTGCACAACGCCTAAAAACAGACCAAGTCGTAATGCTACTGGCGGGACGAATTCATTTATCAGGCGACACATCTTCTTTTTTAAGAGTCGCTCTGGCAACGACACATCTCCCTTTAAAAGAAGTTTCAAGTGTTTTGAATCCAACAAAACTGGTTCGGATTATTCAGATCCTGCATCAGGAATTACAGGAAAAATTTGGAATTCCCTATCCTCGTATTTTGGTCAGTGGTCTCAATCCCCATGCGGGCGAAAAAGGCTATTTGGGAACAGAGGAAATGGATACAATTGCACCCGCAATTCAAATTGCCAAACAACAGGGCATTCATGTAACAGGACCATTTCCTGCCGATACGCTTTTTCTATCCAACCATCTTGAAGAAGCGGACTGTTTTTTAGTCATGTACCATGACCAAGGTTTGCCTGTTCTTAAATTTGCCACATTTGGACATGGCGTCAATATTACCTTGGGTTTACCGATTATTCGAACATCAGTTGATCATGGAACTGCTTTGGATATTGCCCAATCAGGTGTTGGAAAAGCCGATTATTCAAGCATGCTAGAGGCTATTCAAATAGCAGCAGATATGGCATCCCGAAAAAAACGTCCTCAATAAAAATGAAACATATTCCTAGAAAACGTTTTGGTCAGAATTTCCTAAAAGATAGTTCCATTATGGAAATGATCATTCATGCCATAGCACCACAAAAAAACGATCTAATGGTTGAAATCGGTCCAGGACTGGGTGCATTAACTTACAGGTTATTACCTTATCTTTCTTTACTGCATGTTATTGAATTGGATAAAGATCTCGTTGAAAAACTTGAAAAAAACACCTCTTCTGATATGTTGATAATTCATCAGGGGGATGTTCTTCAATTTGACTTTAAAAAAATTCTAGGCGAGTCAAATGACAAAATGAGAATTGTTGGTAATCTACCTTACAACATTTCGACACCACTTCTTTTTCATTTAATTCCCTATTCAAAACAAATTAAAGATCAACATTTCATGCTACAAAAAGAAGTGGTTGAACGCATGATCGCTCAACCAGGCACCAAAGCTTATGGACGTTTATCCATTATGCTGCAATGGCAATATCACCTTGACATGCTTTTTACAGTTCCTCCTACTGCATTTACACCTCAGCCCAAAGTCGATTCTGCAATTGTCAGAATGGTTCCCCGCACTGAACCGATAAAATGTGAAATGGGAAAACTGGAAAAAATACTGATACAGGCTTTTTCTCAGCGTAGAAAAATTCTGCGCAATACACTGACCCCCTTATTTAGTGAAAAAGATCTGATTGACGTAGGTATTGACCCTTCTAAACGTCCGGAAGAAATATCGGTTGACCAGTTTATTTCTCTCGCCA
>CAZAIY010000299.1:0-1791 GCA_964485295.1 uncultured Oxalobacter sp.
CTGCTTGATGCTTTCTTTTGCCTCGTTAAGGCTATGTTTTAATAAACTCTGTTTATAAATGATTTCCTTCAAATGGTTTTCCGTATTTTCCAGAGCCTGATAATCGACAGGATCGGACAAAAATTGTTTCATGACTTCAATTTCGCCTTTTAACCAGTTGTCATCTTCAAGCAGTTCACCTATGTTGTTGAGAAACAGCCGGAAAAGCCGCAGCAATAATTCCTGATGATCCGCACTGCTTGTGCCTTTCATTTCTATTTTGAAACAGAGTTCTTTCAAACGTTTGTCGATATCGTCAAATGGCGTTGTGTCGGATTCGTCTTTAAGGATTTTTGCGATATTTGCCGCTTCCTGCGCGAGTTCAGGTGAGTGATATAAAAGTTTGTTCAGGCCCAAAGAAAGCGTTCTTGCCAATAATCCTTTTAAATCTTTTTCCGCATCGGAAACAGGTTGATCATCCACGAGCGGGATGTTTCGGGGTGTTTTTTTTGCGTATCTTGAAGTCAGATCGAGAAAGACGTTTTCATATTGCCTGAAATTGTTGTCCTGCACGGCCATTAAAAGGTGATAACCATAATCGCCCAATTCCAGGTACATTTTGGAGAGTTTCTGGGCGAAGTTTTCCAAAGTGGCAAGTGCTTTTGTGTCTTCGGATTGCGTATGGGCATCATTTGGCGGTGGTGTGCCGGCCACTTCGTAAAATGCCGCCTTGTATGCATCGGGTGTCGGTGCCTGGCGTCGGGAGCCAAGCAGGCGAAAAGCTTCTCTGGCAATATCCGCAATGGATATATCTGATTGTGGCAGATCTTTTTTATTCATACGGCAATCAGGTTCATGACTGGACAATAACAGGAAAATAGTTTTCCTTGGCAGGAAAAAATTATCCGCTCTATTCGGAAAAATACCGTTTTTATTTTATGCCTATTTTTTATTTTTTATAGGGAAAAATAGCATGTAAAAACGGTTCTTATTCGGTGACCAGTTTATGCCGGATGGCATAATGCATCAGTTCGGCATTGTTTTTAAGTCCCATTTTTGACAGAAGACGGGAACGGTATTCACTGATGGTTTTAACGGATAAAGAAAGTTCTGCCGCGATATCGGATACGGATTTTCCGTTGGCGATCATGAGCATGGTCTGAAATTCCCTGTCAGAAAGAAATTCATGAGGGGCTTTTTTCTTGTCATCCGTTACATGCCGGGCCAATTCCTGTGCAAGTGTTGAACTGATGTATTTGTTGCCGGATGCAACCTGACGGATGGCTTTTACCAGTTCGTTTGGTGCGCTTTGTTTGTTCAGATATCCGGCCGCGCCAGCTTTCAATGAACGAATGGCGTATTGATCTTCCCGATGCATTGAAAGCATCAGGATGGTTAATTCAGGGTTTTCCTTATGAATCTGTTTGAGAACATCAATCCCGCTTTTGTCAGGCATGGTGATATCCAATAACATGATATCGCCAAGTTGTGATCGGGCAAGTTTAATGGCTTCCTTTCCGTTTTCTCCTTCTCCTGTTACCACGATATCGTCCGTATCGGCAAGGATAAGTTTCAGTCCCTCACGCACGATAGCGTGGTCATCAACAATTAGGACACGAATCGAAGCTTTTTTATTCATGATTTTTATTTAGTAAATTGACGTGACAAAAGTATAATCAATTTTTATCAGGCTGGCTGATATCCGAATCAAAGAGCATGTCCGTAAAAGGAATGGTAACAGTAATGGCATTTCTTTTTTTGGGCTGGGAGTCAAAAACGAGTTTTCCACCCAGGGAATGTGCCCTTTCAATC
>CAZAIY010000300.1:0-1769 GCA_964485295.1 uncultured Oxalobacter sp.
GACCGGTATCCAGAAGATGATGCCCCACATCAAAAATACCCGATACGGTAAACTGTTTCAAACGCGGAATCATTCCTGCCGGTGTCAACTGTCCCTGTGGCGCTATCAAGGTGATTTTGTCTCCTGTCAAAATACGCAGCTTTTTTGCAAGCCCTGCCCCAACCACAATATTGAATGTCCCGGGCTGCAGGCTTTTGAAGTCCCCTCTTTTGATTTGCAGGGCCACATCGGACACATTGACTTCTTCAGAAGGAATAATGCCGCGGACAATAACGCCCTGTACACGGTCAAACCGGGTCAGCATGGCCTGTGCCATCACATAGGGCGCAGAACCTAGCACTTCCTTGTGGTTTTTAACCACTTCTGCCGTTTGCTGCCAGTCAGGCAAAGATCCCTGCATGTCATATATTTCGATATGCGGCAAAACAGAAAGCATCTTGTCCCTGACCTCTTTCTGGAAACCATTCATCACTGACATGACAACAATAAGCGCGGCAACTCCCAAGGCGATACCCGCCATTGAAATAAGCGAGATAAAAGAAATAAAACGATTTCGTCCACTCTTTCTGGCCGAGCGGATATAACGTAAACCAATTAACCATTCATAGGGTAATTTAGAAAACATATTCTATTTAAACTTCTGATGGGAAAAGACAGTTTGCCACAGAATATCCCTATACGTCACATACAAATTAACATTCCTTTTGTGTTTTCGCATAAAATCACGCAAATATCATTTTTCAACTCCCTTTTTAACGGAACAGTAGCGGCATTTTGAAAGAAAAACAGTATGCAAAAAATCAGAAACCGAACCTATTCTTTCAGGGATGCCGAAAATCTGTCCAGACAGGGCATTCATCCTGTTTTGGCCCGTATTTATGCCGCACGTGGCATTACCGATATCAAGGATTTATCAACGGATCTGTCCGACCTTCTTTCACCACAGGGATTGTTAAATGCGGAAAAAGCCGCCCTGTTTCTGGCTGATACCATCCGAGACAAAAGGAAAATCTGTATTATTGCCGACTACGATTGCGATGGCGCAACAGCCTGTGCTGTAGCTGTACACAGTCTGACAGCCATGGGAGCAAACGTTTCTTTTCTGGTTCCGAACCGTTTTGAAGATGGTTATGGATTAACGCCCAATTTGGTCCATAAGGCAAAAAAAGAACATCAGGCACAGGTTCTGGTAACCGTTGACAATGGCATTGCCAGTCTGGATGGCATTAGACAGGCCTGTCAGCTTGATATGGATGTCCTGATCACGGATCATCATCTGCCTGGCGAGCAGCTCCCGGAAAACTGCATTATTGTCAATCCCAATCATCCCCAATGTTCTTTTGCCAGCAAGAATCTGGCTGGTGTCGGTGTCATTTTCTATGTCATGCTCATGCTTCGTGCCGAACTGAGAAAACGTCATGTTTTTACCGAAAAAAATCAGCCTCGTCTGGACAGCCTGCTAGATCTGGTTGCTCTGGGAACCATCTCCGATGTTGTCAATCTCGATAAAAACAATCGCATACTGGTTACACAGGGTCTGAAACGTATCCGATCAGGCAACATGCATGCGGGCATCTCAGCTCTTTTTCGGGTGGCAGGCAGGGAATCGAAAAATGCAACCTGTTTCGATCTGGGATTCTTGATTGCTCCCCGATTAAATGCCGCCGGACGTTTAACCGATATGAAATTGGGCGTCGAATGCCTGATTACCAGGGAGATCTCCCGTGCATGGGAGATTGCCCAGGAATTAAACGAAATCAACCGGGAAA
>CAZAIY010000301.1:0-1761 GCA_964485295.1 uncultured Oxalobacter sp.
AAATATTATTGCCTATGGTGTTTTTTATTAATAATAAAATAATAATGCATATGGTGATTTAATTCTATTGCATTTTTTTGTTATCTTGATTCAAACAGAAATCATGATTTTTGAATTTTGAGTTCATCCGGAGCATGCATTTTGAAAAAAATTACTGAAAGAAAACGATTACGCATCGGGATCGTTCTGTTATCATGATTTTTTTGACTTTTCCATAAAAAATGACGCTTATTGCATTGTGGAAGCAAGGTGACTGGTTAATCAAAGGCATTGCCCTTCTGTTACTGCTCATGTCCATCACATCCTGGTACATCATCGTTACCAGAGCCCTACGTGCCTGGCATTTCAGAAAAATTGCCGGCGAAGCCTTTCTTTTCTGGACAGCACCCAATCTGGAAGAAGGCATCCAAATGCTTTCAAAACAGGGAGAGGAAAACCCTTTTCTGCAGCTGGCAATCGAAGGAAAACAGACAAAAGAACAGCATGCCACCCAGGATGAAGCCCTTAAATATCGTATTTCATTGCCGGATTTACTAACGGAAAGCCTGAGAGGCGTCATTGATGACGCTACCTTGCGGCTACAAAGCGGACTCTCCATTTTGGCTTCCATTGGATCGACCTCCCCTTTCATCGGTCTTTTGGGAACCGTCTGGGGAATCTACCATGCCTTAATCCGTATCGGCGCATCCGGACAGGCCCATATCGATAAAATAGCCGGTCCTGTAGGTGAAGCACTGATCATGACCGCATTGGGACTGGCTGTCGCCATTCCTGCCGTATTGGGATATAACACGCTGGTCAGAATCAATCGGCATGCTGTGGGTAAAATGAACCGCTTTGCGCGTCAGTTGCATGCCTATCTTTTGATGGGCTCTCCCATTCAGCATGCAAACAGTAAAAACACATAAATTCAGAAAGCAAAAAAAATGGCATTTGGTGGCGGACTGGAAAATGATGATGAAGTGATGAAGGAAATTAACGTCACACCACTCGTTGACGTGATGCTGGTGCTTTTGATCATCTTCATTCTGACCATACCCGTTTTGACGCATACGGTTGAACTGGATTTGCCCCAAATCTCCACCCGGCCGAACCGCAATCAGCATGCCATTACCATTACTGTCGCAAGAAATGGGGATATCGCATGGGATAATGAAGCTGTAACGGAAGACCAGCTCGTATCCCGTTTCCAGTCTCTTTCAACACAGGATGATTCTCCTGAAATTCAGATTCGGGGAGACCAATATACGGATTATGGCAATGTCATCAGAATTATGGCTTTGGCACAAAAAGCGGGTATCACAAAACTGGGATTCATCACAAAACCCGTTCCTGACACAAAAAACCAATGAGGATTAAATGGCATCCAAAGCCAGACATAAATCTGCCCAGGCCTGTTTTTTAGCCATCGGTGTCCGAAGCAGATAGGAAGGATGGTAAGTCACGATCAGCGGAATCTGTCTGTCGTCAACAGACAAATAATGGATTTTTCCGCGCAGGGCTGTCATATTGACATCCGGACCGGCATTTAAAAGTGCCGCCGCTGCCGTTCTACCCAATGCCACAATGATTTTGGGTCTGATCTGTCTGATTTGCCAGTCAAGATAGGGCATGCACCGGGAAGATTCCTCTTCCGTAGGCGGTCGGTCTTTTCTGATACTATCACTGGCGCGGCATTTTACAATATTGGCAATATAGACTTTTTCACCGCGTTTCATACCCAAAGAAGCCCTCATATTGTCCAGGAGCTTGCCTGATCGC
>CAZAIY010000302.1:0-1752 GCA_964485295.1 uncultured Oxalobacter sp.
AAAAACAACTTTTCAAGAAGGGAGTCCACATGTATAAAACTATTCTCGTTCCGACAGATGGGACTGCCTTATCGGATAAAGCGATTGCTGCCGCTATCCAATATGCCCGCATACATGAAGGATGCAAAATTATTGGAATGACTGTCACCGAATTACAACCACTATCCCAATTTTCCAGTTCAAACAAATTACAGGAATCCGATTATTTAATTCGTGAACAGCAACTGGCTAAAGAGCGAATCAACAAATTTGTCGAACAGGCCAAGGCAGCAAAAATTTCATATGAAACGGTTATTCTTCAATCAACCAAACCACATGAAGAAATTGTCCGTGCCGCTTCCATGCATGATTGTGATTGTATTTTTATGGCTTCAAATGGACGCAAAGGTTTAAATAAACTTTTTATTGGTAGCGAGACACAAAAAGTACTTGCAACATCCCCCGTTCCAGTATTGGTTTACCGCTGATATCCTCTTTTGCCATACATCAAATACAACCGGTATTTTTCTGGAACACCCTAAAGAACGAAGGCCCAAAGCAAATTTGCCCAACTCTCGTTAAAAGGACAACAGAACAATTACGGTCATTTTTTGGGTTGAAGCATCCATATTCTTACAGGCTGCTTCATTTTTCCTGCCAATTCACCTGCTTCATTACCACTGCCCCAAAAATAATCCAATCGAATCACACCTTTAATGGCCCCTCCAGTATCTTGAGCCATTACCATTTTCTGAAGCAACTGATCACTACTGGGTTGTGTGGTATCAATAAAAAGCGGGACTCCCAAAGGAATATGCCGAGGATCTACAGCAACCGATCTCATGGAAGTCAGCGGCACACCTAATGCCCCTTTGGGACCAATTGAAGGATCGTCTAGCTTTTCCTCCCGAAAAAAAACATAACTTGGATTAGCATCCAAAACTTCATTTAAACGATCCGGATGCTTTTTTAACCATAATTTGATTTTTTGGGCAGAAACTTCCCCCAATTTCATTTCACCTTTTTCAATGAGATATCTTCCAATAGAACGATAGGGACGCCCATTTTGATCGGCATAAGCAACACGAATCATTTCCCCGGTTTCATCAAGGCGCACTCGACCTGACCCCTGGACATGCAGAAAAAAAGCATCTACAGCATCATTAACCCATACTATTTCTTGACTGGAGAACTCCTTTTTTTGGCGGATATCGGAGCGATCAGGATATGGGACCAAACGCTGTCCTTTCAATTTTCCACGGAGCCTCATTCCTTTAAGTTGAGGATAAACCGAACTTAAATCAATTGAAACCAGATCCGAGGGAACGTTATAGATAGGAATTTGATATTTTGCTTTCCTAGTACGGGATCCATACAAAATAGGCTCGTAATAACCTGTTATAACACCTACTTCACTGTTATCTTTCAAAGTTATCTGCCAGGGCTCCAAATAAGTTTCAAAAAAAGTTCTGACTTCATTTTCTTCTTCCTGATTTATTTCCAGCGCCTTCAGGCATAATTCCTGCCAATCAGGCTTTTTTTTCAACACCCGGCACGAATTCAAAAAAGCCGGCATCACCTCGGTTAAACTGTCTTTATCCCAGCCAGGCAATTCTGCAAAAGTTTTTTGTTGAAGTTCTTTATCCAATGATTCTGTTGGTTTTATCGGCTCAACATAAGTTGTTTTTGGAGAAGGTGTTGAACAGGCTGCGACAAAAAAAATAAAACCCATTAAAAAAAGGAGTCGAGGAAATAAAATATTTCGCATAATTC
>CAZAIY010000303.1:0-1750 GCA_964485295.1 uncultured Oxalobacter sp.
ATATGTTTACTCCAGAGGCAGATACCAAATAAAGTTTTTCGAACTGAAAAATTTGACGCAAAAGCCTGTATGGAAATTAATATTAATATAGAAAATATTCGAAAGAAATAAAATTCTTGCAAAGAAAGTTTCTTTTATAAAAAAAACCGGTCAGATTTAATTGACCGGTTTTTTATAGCAATGCATTCAAATTCAGGAAATCGACAGCATTTTTTTTGAAGAATTTGCTTTTTTAGGGAGCATCAAATGCAAGACACCATCTTTATATTTTGCTTCGGATTTGGATTCATCAACATCCTGTGCCAATGAAAAACTCCGGGATTGCCGTCCAACATAACGTTCACTACGAATTACTTTTCCTTCTTTTATTTCTTCAGATTCTTGCTTCACATCAAATTCAATCGTAATCTGATTGCCTTCAATACCAACCTGAATATCTTCTTTAGAAACACCGGGAGCATCTGCTTTAATAATAAAAGCATCATCCGTTTCTGTTACATCTATTTTTATTCTGGGTTCTATAAATTCCATATTGCCCATGGATGGCATCAAGCGGAAACTATTAAACATTTCGTCCAAATTACGAAAAGGTTCAAAACGGCCAAGTTCTCCAAAAGGCGCCATACGTCTTAAACTGTTTGACATAAGTTTTCTCCTAACAAAAAGTCACTCACATAAAAATGAACTGCTCTTGTTCCAAAGATTAAACATTTAGAAAAAACTTATGATGACAAATATCAATCAGAAAACCCCGGCTATTTTACTGCTTATATTTTTTATTAAAAAATCAACATGTTACAAGAAAATATGCAGACTGACGTCCGTCAATAAAAAATAAATTAATAAAAAAAGGGAATTCGACCATACTGGTTTGATAAAAAAGCTTTGATTTGAAACATCATGTTACAGTAGTTTTTTTATCGAATTACGCCATTTCAGCTCTGTATCCGCTACAATCAAGTTTTTCAACACGTGGATAATAATGTCATGATTCAAGGTAGCATTGTTGCAGTTGTCACTCCTATGCATCCAGATCATAGTCTTGATCTGGTTAGCTTACGTAAATTGATCGATTGGCATATTAAAGAAGGTACAGATGCCATTGTAATTGTTGGAACAACAGGAGAATCTCCGACTGTTTCTTTTGAGGAACATTGTCAATTAGTAAAAGAAACTGTTGAACATGTAAACCATCGAATTCCTGTTATCGCAGGAACTGGAGGTAACTCGACAACAGAAGCTATTGAATTGACAAAATATGCAAAAGAAGTGGGGGCAGATGCTTCCCTGCAGGTTGTTCCCTATTACAATCGTCCGACACAGGAAGGAATGTATCAGCATTTCCGCAAAATTGCCGAAACCGTTGATCTTCCTGTTATTTTATATAATGTTCCCGGACGAACCGTAGCCGACATGTCCAATGAAACAATTCTTCGTCTCTCACAAATTCCCAATGTTGTTGGTGTTAAGGATGCAACCGGCAATATTGCCAGAGGGATTGATTTAATTCGACAGGCTCCCCGTGATTTTTGTATATATTCCGGAGATGATGCAACTGCTATGGCATTAATGTTATGTGGTGGGAAAGGAAATATTTCTGTCGTTGCAAACGTGGCGCCCAAAGATATGCACTTGATGTGCAGTGCTGCTATCAAAGGAGATGTCGCAACCGCAAAGAAAATTAATGATAGACTCTTCCCTCTTCACACAAAATTATTTGTCGAACCCAATCCTGTCCCTGTGAAATGGC
>CAZAIY010000304.1:0-1739 GCA_964485295.1 uncultured Oxalobacter sp.
GTTCCAGATTCTGAAATAATTCTTCTTTTAACGCCATCCATTCCTGTACTAATGTAAAGTAATCATGCATGGGAGGCGTTTTGTTCTTGTTGGTGCTTTGAATAAGTTTTTGAGAGGCCAGATTTTCAATGGAATTTATGTAGTTGTTGTTGGATTTAAACAGAAATTCGATTGGATCATTTAGTTGAAAAAAATCATCGAAGATTTTACTTGTTTTTTTGATCGAATTTTCCTTGTATGTTCTTCCATCTAAAGTTTTATTTTTGATGGCATCAAATAGGATAGCCAATATGCTTTCTTTGTTTTTTTGCCAGCATTCTTTCATGCAATCATATGCCTTTTGGATATTTTTTAGGCGGTTTTCCTTAAGAGGAGGCATGTTTTGAGGCCAGCGTTTTTCTGCCAGGGGTTTGTTAATCTCTCTTTCCAGAAATGAACACAATTGATCAGGCGTAATTTTTTTTGAAAGAAGATACTGTCCGAATGTTTTATCGATACGGTGTGGTGTCATATTTTTACGCCAGAAGTCATGGACGACCTGGGTAATAATGTCTTTTTCCTTTTTGTCAACCGTAAATGAAAAAGGCTGTCCTGTTTCAAAAGCACGCAACCCAATCACTTTTTGGCAAAAGCCATGAATGGTTGAAATGGATGCTTCATCAAAATGCGAAATGGCTGATTCAAGCTGAACCTGCATCTCCTGTTTTGTGGAGATTTTTTTCTTTTCCAGAAAGGCAATCAAATTGCTTAAGCTGGCGTCCTCAGTTGTATGATTGCCTTCTAGTAGCGATAACATGTCTATCAGGCGCTGGCGGATTCGGCCTTTCAGTTCAGCAGTAGCTGCATTGGTAAATGTGACAACCAATATTTCTGAAACATTCAGTTTTTTCTCAAGAAGCAGTCTCAGGAAAAGCATGCAGATATTCCATGTTTTTCCTGTGCCGGCAGAAGCTTCAATCAATGACATTCCACGCAGGAGATTATCATCCAGTAAATTCAGGTTATTGATGGTTTTATTTATCATCATGCTTTTTTATAAAATGTTTTAGTGGTTCCATTACAATTTTTGCGTATTCTTCAAATTCGGAATCCAGTACATCGCCTTGACCTCGTAGGGCAAGCTGATAGAAATTATCATTACTTTCTCTTTTATTTCCTTCCCATTCGTTTTTTGCCTTATTGATATTTTCTTTTTCAATGAATGCAAAAGCAGACATTGGGAAAAAATGTATGGGACTGACCAGACCTTTTTTATAAAGAACAAGTAAATTTTCTAGAAAGGATTTGGCCTCATCCTTGTCGCAGGGAGGAAAGAAAAGGCAATCGGAATTAAAATAACATAGCGTTTTGCACTCAACGTTGTCAGGTTGTATTGCATTTAAAAAAAGATGGGATATCCAGGAAGTAAGCATAAATTGCGTTCCCCTGATACCATTTTTGTTGACATAGCGGTAGCGAACCAATCCATTGGGTCGTAAATCATTAAATATATGGGATATAGTCCATTTTTCCCCATCCAGATCAAAATTCAACGATGCGGAAAAAGGAGGCAGACATGTCGGATTCAGTTCATTTTGCATGTTTCTGGCAAAAAGCCATAGATTTTCCAGTTCATTTTCGATTTGAATTTCTCCCATCATGCCAGAAGGGAATTCATTTCCTGCTTTTGCAATGGCGAGAATTTCTTCCCTGTCATAATCTTCCAAAAGGAACGGTAAAATCCGGTTTGCCAATTGGGA
>CAZAIY010000305.1:0-1726 GCA_964485295.1 uncultured Oxalobacter sp.
ATCAGGCAATCCGCTTTTTAGTGGATGATTTATCAACCTATGTAGGTAATACACGGAGAATTGTGATGTCTATTGATAAAATTATAGCTAAGAGCAAATTTGTTGTCGGTGATTTAGATGAAAAATAGGAACAGATTGAAATTATTTTTTTACATATAGTTAGGGAGGCTGATGTGTGACGAATTGTAATGATAACACCATGATAATAAAATTTCCAGCAACGAAACACACACCCTGTAAAACCGCACATTTCCTGCTCCAAACACAACCAAAATCACTGAAAAAACCACTAGCCCCACCCCCACCGATTGCATGAAGGTGGACGTACTGTAGGTTCAGGCCGTGTTGCTACAATCATCGAATAATCTTTTGACCCAAATAAAAGGTATGCCATGATTATATTTTGTCATGGCATACCTTTTAATAATTTTTTTCAGATTAGTCTCTTCGGTGTTTTAAAAGAGTGAAATCATTATGCCTTTCTGCGTCCAAGCAGTAAGAAGCCTCCGTAGAACAATAGCATCGCAGTTGGGAAAATCACTGTGCAAATACCAAATCCGGCCAACTCAACCAAATTCCCGAAAACAGCATTAAATGCAATGTCGAAAAGTGTACCGAAGCTTAATACCATTCCTGTAGCAGTTGCAACACAGTCTTTCGGGAAAATTTCCTGTAAAAACAGCACACACGTTGGGTAAATAATGGAAATAAATATTCCGCTCAAACCTAAAGCCCAACTTCCATTGGTTCCAAGCAATATTCCAAGTACGTATACTACACTTCCGATGCCACCGAGTATCGTAATACTTTTTCGATTCCCCAGCTTTTGCACCATGGGAGATAATACCAGTCGGCCAATTGTCATCGTACCGAAGAACAGTGAGATACTGGTACTGGCTTGGCTGCTGTTCATGCCCAGCCCTTGTTGGCAATACATGGACCACCAGTTCATGATGCCATGCTCCGCAATAAAATAAAAACCAAAGATAAAGCCCATCAGCACGACCATCTTATAGGAAATGGTCACTTTTTCGGTTTTGGGCTGATTTACTTTTGTAGGAGCTGCTTCTTCTTTGGGGAATTTTTTCGCGGCCAAAAGACACGAACCAATTAGTCCAATCCCTGCAAGTCCCAGACAAAGGAAGCGAAAATCACTATATCCATCTGAAATGCTGCCCATAATCTTTTGATTACCGCTGGTGCCGATTCCCTGCACAAAATACAGGATATTTACAAACATTCCCGCCATGGTACCGAAAAGCAGCGGTGACAACAGATTCATCAACGTATTAAGCAGCGTAGAGGCTCCCATGCTGAAAAACATGCCTATCAGTAAACATATGTAATTGTCTGTAGCAGCAAACAGAATCTGTGCGGCAGTCCATATTGCCAGTACTGTCAAAAATACTTTTTTACGGTCAAAACGATCAGCTGCTTTGCCGCCTGTCAGCACGAACAATAAATTTCCTACATAACTGATTGTAACGATCATGGATACTTGTGGTTTTGTAAGTGATAGGTCCTTTTCAAAAATAGTTGAAAATACACCTCGTGAAGAATCACTGATTCCCAGCCCGACCATGATCAGCATAAACACGACTAGGATCAAAACATTGAATTGATAATTTTTTTGTGATTTCATTTTTCATCCTTCCTTAGTATGTACTTCTCAAATTAATATAACATTTAAAATGTCGGTTTTCAACCTGAATGAAATAATGGGAAC
>CAZAIY010000306.1:0-1702 GCA_964485295.1 uncultured Oxalobacter sp.
ATATTTTTTTAACATACTGTCAAACGCTGATTGAGAACGGTAATCACGTACCTGGCGATAATCCACAATAATACTTTCCACACTGTTTCGGATTTCATCATAAACAGGCACAATCTTATCCTCTTTTAAATTGGCATCTGCTAGCGCTTTTCGCTGCAATTTCATTTCAATTTTTAATTTCTCAACAATACCATTACCCTTAATAAAGGCATTTGCCCTATTAAACGGCACTCTTGGATCATCAAAAATTGCAAGCAGCTCATCTATTAGCATCAACATTTCCTCTGTATGATAACGCACCATATCACCAGCATTTTTTAAAGCCTCTTTACGTTTTTCAATGATTTCCCGTTTGCTTTTGAAAATTTCGTACCCAAAATCCGATAACGCGACTAAAGCACCTTCATAATCCTTTTCAAGATCTGTAGCAAGTCCTTTGATTTTTTCCATATCATCGGTTTTGTAACCATCATTGGAAAAATAAGAAAGCAACGTTTTTTCATGCGCCAGTACTTTTTCTCCTGCCGAAATTAACTCATCCGCTGCCAAATCCAGCTTTTCCAAACCTTTTCCTGCGCTTGCCTTGTATCGTTGCAAAGAACCAAGTGTTTTTTCCAGATCTGTTACAACAGGAAAATCAATCTCATTTGACGATTTCCCTTTTAAAACATTCTTTGTCAGTTCCCGATAGGCCTGTGGCAAACCTTCCTCACTATTGATCAGAACATAATAAACATCCGTATAAGCCATTAATTTTTTATACGTAAGCTGTTCTGGCGTCAATTCCTTCTTTTTGGGTGTGGAAGAAGGCTGTGCAGTTTGCTGGGCACTGTCTACGGATTTGGCTGTTGTATCGGAACGTTTACAAGAGGTAACCAGACCAATGCAAATAACCAAAATGACTGATAACAAAAAGGAATAGGGTTTCATTATTCTTCCGTAAAATAAAACTATCCAGAAATTAGCATTAGAAAAACAAAATTCTAATAAAGGATATTATTTGATATTGCACTTTCTCGCAACAAATCTCTATTCATACCCGCACATCAGGATACCGGCATTTCTATACGGACGCCTTTAATATCATGGCCACTTGGCTGCTGATAGGCTCGTAAACCAAATTCCGGCAGAATGGAATATAAATGATCGAAAATATCTGCCTGTATATCCTCGTAGAGACTCCATACAGTTGTAGTCGAAAAACAATAGATTTCCAAAGGCAAACCTTGAGGACCCGGATTAAGATGACGAACGATAAGCGTCATATTTTTATGGATATCATCACGATTTTTTAAATAGGCCTCTACATAAGCCCGAAAGACACCAATATTTGTTAAATGATTTTTTTCCGGGGAATGCCCTTCCTCCCTGATAGAATCCTTTTTTTCAAAATAATTTTTCAACCAGTCAAATTTCTTCAAATCATTTTTTTCACTCTCAGACAAAAAATGAATAGATCCCTGATCAATATATAACGCTCTTTTTATACGCCGTCCGCCGGATTCCTGCATATTTCGCCAATTTTTAAAAGGATCACTGATCAAACGGCGAGTAGGCAAGGTGGTAACCGTCATATCCCAGTTTCGTACTTTTACGGTATGTAAAGCGATGTCCATAACCTCTCCATCCGCATTTAGCTTGGACATTTCAATCCAGTCCCCTTTACGTAACATATCATTGGATGAAAGCTGAATACTTGCCA
>CAZAIY010000307.1:0-1701 GCA_964485295.1 uncultured Oxalobacter sp.
GGATGCCTGATACTCTATAGTCCGCAGGCTCCCTGCCTGATAGAAGATTCCCAGGCTTTTCCCATGCTTTTACAGTATGTAGACCATTTTCATCAACATCCCAGACTTTTTCGGCGCTGTTTCCAGGGGTTGATGATGGCTTACTTTACCTATGAACCGGGCATACCCAATCCTGAAGCAGGCCCCTATCATAATCGTGATATTGGCTGGAAAAACCGAATGCTGTTACGTGACTTTCTACAACGGAGAAAGTCCTGTATTTCGGTTCCAGACTTTAACCCCGACTGGGTAAAGGTCATTGAAGAAAACCCTGACATTTTTGAAGCAAATCCTAGCCAAACCTATGTCAATGCAATAATACAAAATGACTTTTCTGCATTTGACGATATTTGTGAACGACTCAAAATCAGTAAAACTTCCTGGTTTTCACGTGGTTTGCTTTATGGACAAATTGATGAAATCGTCAAAAAACCGGATGCTGAATTCAAAGAACACATCAACACTTCCATTAATCTTTTGAGCCAGAATCGCTGGTCCATTAACAAAGGGCTTGCCAAAATCATTGATCGTTACGCTGATAATACCCATATTGAAATCAACCCTCTACTTCGCGATTTTTCTATTTCTCAATGGAAAAATCCCTGGCTTTCCCATCAGGCACAAGGGTGGAAATCTGTTAGCGATAAAGCGAAAAATATGGTATCGACCTGGGCAAAACAGCATTTGATACGGCAGTTTTTCTGGTTATTGGCACAAGGGACTTCTCATGATGTGCGTCGAGCGGAATTCTGGATGCAGTACTTTCATCGAATCGATACCTTTTATTTTGCATTGGGAAGCCATGCCAGCACCAATTCTTCTCGTGACTTCATTGAAATTCGAAGAGCCATGGAAGGTTATCTTTTGGAATTTGACAGAAGTAATACCACCGAAAACAACGCCTGTATTTTTCTTATAGGCAATTATGCCATTGTGGAATTTGGAGCAAACAATATTCCTGCCTACATCTATGACAGAAGAGGCCAGCTCCCATTTGAACTTAAGCGGGGTTTTAAGGTAACCGGTTCCGAATTAAGAAACTCCCGAGCAGCTGCCTTTGTCAGGTTTCTTTACCATCAAGACAATGGAAACCGTAATTGGGAAAGGACTTTTGAAATCGCCTTGGAAGAACTGAATATCAGAAAATAAAAGCTAATTAAAACTTTCTTTTTACCAGAAACGATCTAATCAACCCTGACTCTATGGTGTAAAAACTGAATAGCTGCAACCATGATCAATATTGGAATATAAGCTTCTGTTATCTCTTCAAACGAAGCACATCCCACATTCCAAAATGGTGATAGGGACTCTCCAGTAAATCGTTTATAGTTATCAGGGAAACGATCTATAAACTTCGCAAAAACGGTAATAAAACAGGTTGTCATAATCGTCCAAACAACCGCATTGCCCCGAAAAAATTCCCTAATAACAAAAAAGGTATACCGTTTAAGTAAATAAAGGGCTATAAGAATCCACATCAGAAAGAAAAGTCCGGCAATAATCTTTTCATGCAAAGGATTATTGGGATTTAAAAAAAACCTGATTTTTAATGCGGTTGTATCGGTTTGCGTCAACCAGTGTTGGATACCCATTTCCCGCAATAATGCTCCTAACATAACAAACTCAAATAACCAGAAAATAAAATTCTGTTTACGATCATTA
>CAZAIY010000308.1:0-1692 GCA_964485295.1 uncultured Oxalobacter sp.
ATTTTTACTTCATCAATATTGTTGTCTCCTCCCTGCAGGAAGACCCGGGAATCCCTTTGAAGAATTCCTAAAGTGCCGGCAAGCGCTCTCATTTGCCGAGCCAATTCAATTGATCCCGTTCGATTGACTTCATTGGCCAACTCAAACAAAACAGCAACGGCAACAGGGGTATTAAAATCATCATTCATCGCTTCTGCAAAACGACGGGCATATTTTTCATTCCAGTCTACTTCCACCTGATCTTTTACAGAAACATCTTTTAATGCTGTATAAAGTCGCATCAAACCGGCTCTTGCATCATCCAAATGTGCATCCGAATAATTTAATGGGCTACGATAATGCGTGCGAATTACAAAAAAACGCAATACTTCAGCATCATATTTTTCCAGGACTTCACGAATAGTAAAAAAATTGCCCAGTGATTTTGACATTTTTTCATCGTCAACACGGACGAAGCCATTATGCATCCAATAATTGACAAATTTATGACCACTTGCTCCTTCGGACTGGGCAATTTCATTTTCATGATGGGGGAATTGCAAATCAGCACCGCCACCATGAATATCAAAGTGTTCTCCAAGCAATTTTGACGACATTGCGGAACATTCAATATGCCAGCCAGGTCGTCCTTGTCCCCATTTTGAATCCCATTTTGCTTCTGCCGGTTCATCTGCTTTGGCCGCTTTCCAAAGGACAAAATCAAGAGGATCACGTTTATCCATATTGACGTCCACTCGTTCACCTGCTCTTAAATCATCCAAGGTACGGTTGGAAAGTTTGCCGTATTCCTTGAAATCACGAACAGAATAATTTACATCTCCTTCAGCCGAACAATAGGCCAATCCTTTCTGTTCCAGTTTTTCTATTATTTCCAGCATCTGGGGAACAAAATCCGTAGCTCTGGGTTCATGATCCGGCGGCAAAATACCAAGCGCCTCAATATCTTCATGCATGCAACGGGTAAAACGTGTTGTGAGTTCCAGCATGGTTTCCTGATTTTCTGCCGCTCTAGCAATAATTTTGTCATCAATATCGGTAATATTCCGAACATAGGTAACGTCATATCCGATTTCTTTTAACCACCTATAAACAACATCAAAAGCCAGCATCATCCTTGCATGACCAATATGACAAAAATCATAAACCGTCATGCCACAAACATACATGCGAACTTTACCTGGCTCAATCGACTTAAAAACTTCGATATTTCGTGTTAAAGAATTATAAATTTTCAAATTGTTCATAGAGTTTGTCTCAGGATATTCAAAACGACAAAAGAGATATTTTACTGCGGTAAACCGTTGAAAAGATACTACTCGCTATTTTATGTTCTTCCTGTACAGGATGCCACAAACCATAAAACAAATATTGATCCGTAAATACCAAGAACATTTTTCTGCAATCCGTTTGTTATAACATAATTCTTGAAAGCAAAATAAATCTTTATTGAAATTCTTTACCTATTTGGAAATTTGATAAACCGTTTTCATCATAATTTCAAACTTTCTTGCAGTAAGAATTTGTTAGAATAATAGGATTTTAAAAAGATATACTGATTAAAAGATCGTACATTTTTTAATTAGACAATTTTTCTTTGGTTTGCCCTGATACTTAACAGCCTGATTTTCTAAATCGTTGCTCAAGCAGGTGCATTGTTTATAACTATTTCTTAAAGCAAGGAAATACGATGGC
>CAZAIY010000309.1:0-1690 GCA_964485295.1 uncultured Oxalobacter sp.
GGTTATCGTTGTGGCGCCTCCCTGTGTGGGAGGCGCAAAACCATTTTGTTGGTTTTTTCTCATGCATATCCTCTAAATTTTTCCGAATGCATACGTATGTAAGATTAATTTGAGAGCCAGTTTGGAAGTTTTTGATAGAGTTGAGGGAATCCCAGTCTGACAGCAATGCTGTGCTGACGTTTTGTTATTTCCATCCAGTGGCAATTTCCTTTTCCGTCGAAGACCTTTCATCCTCCAAATGCGCATCAGACATCTTTGCTGATGCAACAAGGGAGTCTTTCTTATGGGGTTCGCACAGATGATGGATTATCAACAAACATGGAATTCAACACGTTTTCCAGCACGTGCCAATAAGCTGACAAGTTTATCAATACTGAACTTGTCGGTTTTATGGTTCATGATTTCTGAAATGCGTGTACGGGGAATACCTAATTCATTTGCTAATTCCTGCTGTTTTTTTCCACGTGCGCTCAAGGCTTTTTCAAGCTCTACCAACAATGTTTCACGTACCAGCATAGCAGCAGCTTCATCAGGAGCAAATCCAAGATCTTCAAATACATTTCCGCAACTGACGGTTATTTTTTCATCCATTTCAACCTCCGATTTTTTTGAATCGCAATTTCGCCAGATCAATATCTTTTTGACTGGTTTTTTCGGTTTTTTTCTGGAATGCGTGCAGTACATACAAATTGTTTCCAATATTGGCAACGTAAAAAGCACGAAATTCACCATTTACATGAATTCGTACTTCACGAACACCAGTACCAACCGTTTTCATTGGTTTCCAGTCATGTGGATCAAGCCCGCTCTGAATACGAAAAAGTTGAACACCCATCGCTTTACGTGCCTTTTCAGGAAAATCACGTATGCGTTCCAAGCTATCACCAATGAATTTAATTGTTTTCATACTAAAAATGTACGTAATCTTGTACAAAAATGTCAAGAATTTTGTACATTTTAAAGAGGTGAAATAAATGAGTAACATTCTTGCGCTTGATTTCGGAATGAAGCTGGGTTGGGCTTTATCACAAAGTAAAGAAATAACGGGTGGAACATTGAATTTACACACACGTCCACCAGTTAAAGCATCATATCGCTGGACAAGATTTAAAAACTGGCTGTCAGGGATCCACCAGAGATCAGGCGGGCTGGATATCATCTGCTACGAAGATGTTTTTCGGCATTCAAGTCAAATTCATCCAATGTCTATGGTGCTTTCTGGGGATTTACAGATGAATTTTGTAGACAAAAAAGAAATTACGCAGGCGTTGACGGTTTCGGCTGGAAGAGAACTTGAGGACGATGATGAGTAGTGGGTCTCAAATAAAAGAAAAGCCCCTAATTTTTGCGGTTTTTTTACAACAGCTAAGAATTTCTTATCTGCTGAACTTGTGCATTTTTTGCACGAGTTATAGAACTGATTTTTATTGAAATCTGTGGATAACTTTTGGTTTTGAGCAAACGAACTCTAAATTTATATTCCGAAAAAATGCTATTTATGTTCCGAAAAAATTTTGATCGCTCTGAAAGCTAGTATTGGTGGGGTGACTGATGGGGCTCGAACCCACGACAACAGGAATCACAATCCTGGACTCTACCAACTGAGCTACAGTCACCACTTAGAGAAAATTACTGATGTGTCATTCTGGATTCAGAAATGACGAATTGTTAATTATAAAGAGTTTAGCAG
>CAZAIY010000310.1:0-1675 GCA_964485295.1 uncultured Oxalobacter sp.
CAGATGCCATTTATGTCCGGGTTTTTCCAGCGCCTTATACGCCAGTACCGTACTCTTACGGCTGGCACGACCCACAGCCAGCTCCATGGTCAGTACCGGAATACCCATGGTGATCAAAAACAGCAGATAGAACAGCACAAACACACCGCCGCCGTTTTGGCCTACCATATAGGGAAAGCGCCACACATTGCCAATGCCAATGGCACAACCGGCGCTCACCAAAATGAATCCCAAACGGGATTTAAAATTCTCTCTAGCCAAAATATATCTCCTTTATCGTTCGAGTTTTGTTTTGCCTCGACCACCGCCTCCAAAGCGGCGCACAGACGCCTCATTGTATCACTAACCCGAATAAAAATCAATAAAAAGAATGTGCGCACAGCGCAAAAAAATCCAGGCTTCTGCCATGATGGATAGAAGCCCGGATTGGATTTAATGTTTATCAGCTGCGGAAAGCATTTTCAGTTGACTACATTTTGTAGTCGACTCACTTTCCTTTTATCCATAAAACTGTGCTTGCATTGAAAACAGTTCACTGTAGATTCCCTTTTCCTTTAGTAATTCTTCATGCGAACCATATTCAACAATTTCTCCCTGCCTGAAAACTGCTATTACATCGCAGAACTTTGTACTGGAAAGCCTGTGAGAAATGTACACTGCCGTTTTTCCCTTTACCATTTCATTAAACTGTTGATATATTTGATACTCTGCCCTTGGATCCAAAGCCGCTGTGGGTTCATCCAATATCACTATTGGGGCATCCTTATACAAGGCTCTTGCTATCGCAATTTTCTGTCCTTCACCGCCGGAAGGTTCAAATCCATTTTCATCAAAATTCTTATACACATAAGTATCGATCCCTTTTGACAATTTGCTCAAAGTATCCCCTAATCCAACATACTGTAAATAGCTTTGGATTTTACTTTCATCCATTGGCAGTGCTAATGCAACATTATCTTTCAAAGGCAAAGCAAACAATTTATAATCCTGAAAGACCGTTGAAAATACCGACATATAATCTTCATAAGCAATATCTTTAATATTTACACCATCCAGCAGTATTTCTCCCTCTGTCGGCTCATATAATCTGGTCAACAATTTTACAAATGTCGTTTTTCCTGCACCGTTTTCTCCTACTATTGATAATTTTTGTCTTCCTTTAATTGTAATATTTATGTTTTGAAGTGCGTATTTTTTACTTCCCGGATATTGAAAGCTGACATTTTTGAATTCTATCGTATGCTCCCCCTCCGGCAGTCGTCTCTGTTTTCCTTCTCTTAACTTTATCGGAACAGACAGGTATTCGTCCAAGTTATCATAATACATATCGTATGCACGTATTTCCATCAGACTATCCAACACACTTTTAAATGCCGATGAAAATGAGGTGACCGCTCCAATATACATCGTAAAAGAACCAATGCTTACTCCACCTTTGATGGTCTTCATGATCAAATAACAATATGCACTTACCTGCTGAATCAATGTAAACAGGGCGCCCCAATTACCTGCTTTTATGTAAAGATCATTTTGCCGCTTTAGATTTGAATTCACTTTAACAAAATGCTCCCGTTCTTTTGAAAGTAACCAACTCCCCATAGAATTCAGTCGAATTTCTTTTCCATAATAGAAATCATCAAACAAACTTGAAAAATATGTCCAGCCTCTCTAATAC
>CAZAIY010000311.1:0-1673 GCA_964485295.1 uncultured Oxalobacter sp.
GAAAAAAACAATTGGTTCTTCTTTTACGCATGTAACGGTAACGGGGCAGGATATATCGTCTGTTCCTGGTAAAACGAATAAATTTTCAGTACAGGCAACCGTTAACAAAACAGGTACGGTAAAGCTGGATGGTAAGGCTTCTCTTTCCCCTCTAAATCTTGAGATGGCACTGAATTTAAAGGATGTCAGTGTTATTGGTGTCCAGCCTTATATTGATGATTATGTCAATCTTACAATAGATCGTGCCAATCTTTCCGCAACAGGTAATGTTAACCTTAAAGAAAGTGCATCAGGTGCGTTGGAGGGCGGGTTTAAAGGTGATGTGACATTGGGGCAATTAAATACGATTGATCAGATCCATAAGGATCCTTTTATCCGCTGGAATACGTTGGATTTAAAAAACATTGATGCAAGAATCAATCCACTTTCCATCAATATCGAAAAAGCTGAATTTGATAATTTTTATACCCGCCTGATTTTAAATTCGGATGGGCGATTAAATTTGCGAAATATTCTGCGAAGTGAGGCAGGAGGACAGGTAAGTTTAACGGAGACAGAAGAGGAATTGGCTGAACTGGCAAAAACTGGTGAAGAAACGAAAATTCACACTGAAACAAAAACGGAAAAAGAGGAATCCCATAAAACGGATGCGGTTTTACCGATGATTGTTGTTGAAAAAATAGAATTGAAAAAAGGAAGAGTCCGTTTTACCGATAACTTTATCAAGCCACATTACACAGCCAATATTTCTGATATGGAAGGAACGATAACAGGATTTACTTCAGATCCGGATGCTGTTTCCAGACTTGATATCAGGGGGTTTGTTAATCGGGCGCCGTTAGTGGCTGCCGGAACAATCAGTCCGCTGAAAGAATATCTGGCACTAGATGTCAAGGCTCAGGTAAGAGGTATGGAATTGGCACAGTTCAGTTCCTACACAACAAAATACATTGGTTATGGTATTGATAAAGGAAAACTTTCCTTTGATGTGGAGTACAAGCTAAAAGATGGCGTTTTAGTTGCACAAAACAGACTGATTCTGGATCAATTGACATTTGGTGAAAAAGCGCCCGGTGAAGCCGTAACGAGTTTACCGGTTGAGTTGGCTGTTTCACTTTTAAAAGATGGCAATGGGGTTATTGATATCAATTTGCCAATTGGGGGTTCATTGGAGGATCCTAATTTTTCAATCGGGGAAATTTTGGCGAAAGTATTTTTGAGTTCCCTAAAGAAAATTATTTTATCTCCATTTGCTTTTCTGTCTCTGGAATTTGGTGGTAATGCAGAGTTGGCCTGGATTGATTTTGAACCCGGCAGTTTTCAAATCCCTCAAAAAGAAATATCCAAATTGGAAATATTGGCAAAAGCGCTGACTGAACGGCCAGCGTTAAAACTGGACGTTACAGGGCGCTATGACCCGTCAGTTGACCGGATTGGTTTAGTCAAATCGGCGATTCAAAGAAAAATGAAAATGCTCAAATTGAAGAGTCTTCAGGAAAAAGGCGAAAAAGTCACCTTCGGAGAAATCCAGATAGAGGATAACGAATATCCTTCATTGTTGGAACGGGTCTATTTTGCGGAAGATTTTGAAAAACCGCGTAATCTGATTGGTTTGCAGAAAAAGGTATCTGTTGCTGAAATGGAAAAAATCATGGAAGACAATTATGTGGTGA
>CAZAIY010000312.1:0-1672 GCA_964485295.1 uncultured Oxalobacter sp.
GTTTATGCAAAAAACGAACTAAAAAGTGTTAAACGACTTAAAACCGATAAAAAATACATCGAAACATATACAAAACAATTTGAAACCATTGCAATTAATACCGCTCTGAATACGGAAGGTGCAATGGCTGTCTATATCCGTTTTAATCCCAATTTCACGCCACCCACATCCGGTTCATTTTGGAGTAAAACAACGCTTAATGGCAATTTCAGTCAACTTGTTCCAACAGATTTTTCCAAATTCAGTCCTTCTGACCTGGAACATGTCGGCTGGTATTACATTCCGATAAAAAACGGAAAACCCACCTGGATGGCACCCTATCTTAATAAAAATGTCGGCATTCGAATGGTCTCTTTTGTCATTCCAATATATGTCGAAAATGAAACCATCGGTATTGTTGGGATGGATATCGACTTTAGTGTCATCATGGATATTGTAAATGAGATGCAGATTTATAAAAGTGGTTACGCATTTTTAACAGACAAAACAGCCGAAATTTTATATCACAAGGATTTTGAATCTGAAGCAAGAATCTATGACATAAACAGCACCCTGCAATTAATGAAAACGGAACTATCACATGGAACCAGTGGAAGCTCTTTATATTCCTATAAATGGAATGGTGAAGAGAAAAAAATGGCTTTCCGTACATTAATCAATGGCATGCGTTTGGTTATTACTTCTCCTGTTCCGGAAATTGATGCGGAAAAAAATGCCCTGATTCTACAGATTTTCCTCGCTTTTTTCTTTATTTCCATTTTATCTGTCATATTCGCAATCATCATGGCTCGTCATTTGACACGCCCCTTACGTGAATTAAATGAGGCCGCACAAAAAATTGCAGCAGGGGATTTGAGCCTTAGTATTACCCAACAGACAAAAGATGAAGTAGGAATGCTTGCGGAAAGTTTTCAGCAAACTGTTGAACACTTGCAAAAGTATGTTGGCTATATTAATGAACTTGCCTACAAGGATGCTTTGACTGGCGTAAGAAACAAAACGGCTTTCCTGGAAGCTGAACTGCAACTGGATGAAAAAATCCGATCAGAAAAACCAGAATTTGCCGTAACCGTACTGGATCTTAACAAATTGAAGTGGGTTAATGATAATTACGGACATGATCTTGGAGACATGCTCATTATCAATGCCTGCCGGATCATTTGCAAGGCGTTTCCGAATAGTCCCGTTTTTCGAATTGGTGGAGACGAATTTGTTGTGATTTTAGAAAGTATTGATTATCTTAATCATCAAAGATGCATCGACAATTTGCAAGAAGAAATCCATCTTTTCAATCAGGCTGCCAAAACCGAAACCCAAATTTCAATCGCATGTGGTATTGCCATTTTCAATAAAGAAAAAGACCAGGTTTTTGCCGATGTATTCAAGCGGGCTGACGTAGCCATGTATCAAAACAAAATGACTTCAAAGGAACATCGTCATTCTGATAATCCCAAGAATATTTTTTAATCATTATTTACTGCTTTCACAGGTTTTGAAAATATCAATGAATATCTTCCGGCAATCCAGATACAGGCCATCTCCATCAGCGAACCTGTACATTTTGCTTTTGGGATTAGTGTTCTTTATCTTGATTTGTTAAGAGGTTAACTTCTCTAGCCATACTCGCCCCCATTAAAACCTTATTTGGGGGCTTGCATTTTTAACCCAAATT
>CAZAIY010000313.1:0-1661 GCA_964485295.1 uncultured Oxalobacter sp.
TTTGTACGTCACGGACATCCTGACTATAAAAACGATTGCCTGACCGAGCTTGGACGCATGTAAATATCACATAATAGTACATGTACGGTATTCTTTTTCAGAAAATCCAGAGCTATTTGCCCGTTTGATGCTTGTCCTACCAGTTCGAAGCTTCCTAAAGAGAAAGGTATTGACAAATGAAGAAAGCCCGATATTTGTGCATGGGTGGCATCAGAAAAATTGGATGAACTGGAACAGTACATTATGTAACTTGGAGATAGAGGATTATAAGTTGTGAGTATAAATGTAAGTCGAGCTCCAAAAGAATACTCGTTCATTTTTATAAATGGACGGGTATTCTTTTTTTGAACACGAATAAAATGCGTGAAAATACCCTCTATTTTTTCATTTTACTATGTGCCATATCCAGCATTTTTTCAATCTGCGACTTTTCTTCCTCTGTGGCAGCCCTCTTGATCGCAGCTATGACCAACTGCATTTCCTCTGCCGTAAATTTGACATTTCCTTTGACTTTGCCGTGCATCGCCATGAGAAACGGCATCAGTTCTTTTTGGCTTTTTCCTTTTACTTTCTCAAACATTTCAGACAGAAAATCCAGTTTCTCCTGTGGAATATGTGCTATGGTTGGATCGTTCATCCAGATAGGTCTGTTCATAGCAAGTGCCTCCTTTATATGATTTTTACAAATTTATGTCCTGCATGGACTGGAACATTTCAAACATCTGCATTTGCTCAGGATTCAAAAAATCGGAAAGTATAGAAAGGTCCGGTGTACCGTTTTCACTGTTTGACATCGCGGACTGCATGGTGCGCACCATTTCCATCATTTTCATCATATCCTTGATATGCTTCATGGGCTCCAGCATTTGATGTATAGAATGCAGCTTGTTCCGCATTTCGGAGGAAACAAATGGAAGTAAAGCCTCTAAAAGCCTGTCGATATTTTCAAATTGCCCTTGTAAATGATCAATATCTTCCATAAATACACCTCCTTTGGTTTACTATATGATTGAAATTCCCAAGTATGCAAAAAGCAGGCGTTTAAAATGGGCGGTTTTTACACCGCCCACACTTTAGATAATTTTGAAAGGATTAGCAGCAGCCATTGTTGTTTCCGCAGAAGCAGGAAAGCAGGATGATCCAGATAATCCATTCGCAGCCATTGTTGTTTCCGCCAAAGATACCGTTGCAGCAGCCATTGTTGCAGCCGCAATCGCAGTCATTATTATTGTTGCCGGAGAAGAGGAACAATAAGATAATGATCCAGATACAGCTGTTATTTCCGCCAAAAAGTCCATTTCCGCAGCTATTGTTACAGCCACAACCACAGGAATTATTTCTAGAAGAGCCGCATCCGCAGCCATTTGTTAAATCGCTCATAAGAACCTCCAAATTTTATTGTTATGGTATAAGGTATGTGTGAGCGGTTAAAAAGGTGCTACGGAAAAATAATGTAAAAAGAATTTCCACTTTTTATTGGTTTTATCATATGTATTTTCTTCAATTAGAAATTTGACCAAAGCAGCTCTTAAAATCGCGAAGCCGTTACTTCACGATTTCTTAACAGAGCAGTTGGCACAAATTTCCTTGAAGAAAAACATATGATCTCCCAATAAAAAGTGGAAATTCTTTTTTCACATTTAAATCGGATTACGCCAGGG
>CAZAIY010000314.1:0-1659 GCA_964485295.1 uncultured Oxalobacter sp.
ATCACAACACATCCCAGACCCGTTGCAAAAGCAATAAACAAAAGAGCCAGATACCAGATAAAACGCTGTATCAGTCTTATTTCCGGAGGACGGTTACGGAAAACATGTTCCATAACAGAAAAATACAGGATGATAAATATCAGACAGGCATTTCCCATTTGTATAACAGGAACCGCCTTGAGCATTGGCAAATCGGGTCGACCCTGCAAATAACCCACAATGGCATAACCTGCCAGAATAAAAAGAATGGTTGTGAAAAGAAGGGATTTGTAAGTAAAAAGTGCGCTATGTTTTTCAAGTTGAGTCGCCCATTTTTTAATCAATGGGTTGTTTTCAATTGGATCGGGTTGCTGGCATGGCATAAAGACACTTTTCCTTATTAATCAAAATATGTGGGCATTGTATACCATTTTAATTGGGCACTACCGATAAAATGCAAACGGAAAGCGTCATCCTATTTTTTATCCTGCAGATAAATAGTCCGTGTTTCCCAATTAAATCCCTATGTCATATTTCATATAATGATATCTAAAAAAATATTAAATATCATTATATTATATAAATATATTAAAGTTGTTTTGTAAATTATTTCATCCTTGGCAGCCATTCCCGGGAACCGTATTTGGCAATCCCCTCTCCCATAGATGTTCCCAGTTTCTGTAAAACCCAATCGGAAAGTTTTTCTTCTTCCGTGTAATCCACAATGGTCTTAGTTTTGAATACCTCTCTGGATACGCTTTCCACACTGCCTAGAGCATCAACCAGACCCAGTTCAATCGCCTGACTGCCTGTCCAGACCAGTCCACTGAATATGGTTTCATTTTCCTTAAGACGCGAACCTCTGCCATTTCTTACAACTTCAATGAATTGACGATGGACTTCATCAATCAGGTTTTGCGCAAACTGTTTCTGCTGTTCTGTCTGCGGACTGAAAGGATCCATAAAACCTTTATTTTTACCCGCAGTCAAAAGACGGCGTTCCACCCCAATTTTGTCGATCAGCTTGTTAAAGCCAAAACCATTGATCAGCACGCCAATAGACCCGACCAGACTGGCCTTGTCCACATAAATATTATCTGCGGCAACGGCAATATAATAGCCACCGGAAGCACACATATCCTCTACCACCACATGAAGCGGTTTGTTCGGATAGAGTTTTTTCAAACGCAAAATTTCATCATGGATTCGGCCGGATTGAACGGGACTTCCCCCCGGACTATTGATACGCAAGATGACGCCAACCGTATTTTTTTCAGAAAAGGCTTTTTGCAGTGACTTGATAATATCTTTTGCCGAAGCCTTGCCTTCCGAATCAATGGTGCCATTAATTTTGATTAAAGCAACATGCGATTCCATCGGAGCCGTATCACGGTCTGACAGATTGAAGGTATATGTTGTCCCCAAAACCATCAAAAAAACAGCAATTCCGACAAACTTGAAAAAGATGCCCCAACGACGTTTTGCGCGCTGTTCCTTAATGGATTCCAAAAACATCTTTTCTATCACTTCCCTTTCCCAGGCGACTTTTGTATCGGATGCGGCATCTGGGGTCAATGTTGTCGGGGTTTCGGTTTTATCTGTATTTTCCATAAAGCGCCTGTTTTTCTATCAAGCATTGTTTTTGAGCCAATTATGAAGACTGCTGACGGAATCTGCTGT
>CAZAIY010000315.1:0-1654 GCA_964485295.1 uncultured Oxalobacter sp.
ATTGTAATTACAGCAAAAATGGATCGTTTTCTCAGTACAAAAGCTTTAGTTGATGCTGGAGCAGATACATCTGTTTTGGATAAATATGGAGAAAAAGCTTATCATTCTCGCTTGAACATTTTGTCTTTTTAATTCTTAAAAAGAGATCGCTAGAATTTCTCCAACACAATATTATATTGATGGTTTTATATTTAAATGATAGCAAAAACCATTGTTTATTGTATTGATATCCTGACAACCAAAAATTACGAATAAATAAAGCTGTTTTAATATCCAAAATCAGAATTATCAAGGTAAATAGAATCCCTAACTAAATAGCTATAACGATAATAATGGTCTTTTTGGAATTTTATATTTATCATTTCTATTTTTATTTAGAAACAATTAAAAAGGAAAAAATATATTTTTCTTTACAATTCAGATACTTCTAAAGTAACCAGTCTTTGCTTTGCAATTTCATCACCAGAATCAGCTGCTTTTTGGTACCATTTTTTAGATAATTCCAAATCCTTGTCTGTTCCACGCCCTGTTTCATACATTAATCCCATATAGAACTGAGCATCGCGTGAGACAAATGAATTCCGTTTCATAATCTGCCCCACTGTTCGCGTATACATTTCTCCGAAAACAACAACTTGTCCAAAAATCACTTCTAAACCATGATTTTTCTTGTTTGTATATTTTCTTTCAGCGGCTTTTTTGTACCAATCAAAAGCCTTTTTATAATCTTGCTCAACAAATTTTCCATTGTAATAAATCATTCCCAATTGAAAAGCTGCATGAGCATCGCCTTTTTCAGCTGATTCATTCAAATACCGCAAACCTTCTTCTGTGTTCTGGGAAATACCTTTTCCTTCAAGATATAAGGTTCCTAAACGTTGTCTTGCCCCAATTTCAATGGAAGTACCACTTGCTTTTTGATACCAATAAACAGCTCGTTCCAAGTCTCGCTTAACACCAACCCCATCTTCCGAAAAAGCACCCATTAACATCTGTGAAATAGTATTTCCTTGTACTGCGGATAATTGTGCCCATCTAACAGCCTGCATATAGTTACGCCTGACACCCAAGCCCTCTAAATACATGATTGAAATCAGCATTTGCGCATTGGATTCACCTTGTTCTGCTGCTTTTCGAAGCCAAAACAAGGAACTACGATGATCAATCTGACCACCAACCCCAGCAGCATACATAACTCCTAATTTAAGCTGATACTGAGCGTCTCCACTTGTTGCCTGTTTTTTCAGATTTTCCAGATTTGAATCATTTTGAGAAAAATCTGTTAGACAGGATTTCACTTTGGCAAATGCTATTCTAATAAAGGGAAATAAAATAAACGAAAATACAACAGCCAATAACAGCTCAAAAAAATACAGCAATATCTGAAAACAAAAATTTTTAGAGGATTTTGTTTTGTTATTACTTTTTATATTCTCGTTCATGTGTTTTTGTTCCGTTTTAGTGACAGTGTCTTCAATGGTTGGTACTCATGTCATGAATATATGATACAAGGCTTTTTCTTAAAAGTTACTACAAAACAACTTTTTTATGAAAAAGATTTATAAAAGTTATTTTTAAAACCACTTTCATTTCATCGCTTAATCTTTTGCAACTTTTTCTCTTCTTTTTATAGCTTCGTTTTGAAGAGCTGCAT
>CAZAIY010000316.1:0-1653 GCA_964485295.1 uncultured Oxalobacter sp.
GGAAATACGATGGCAGTCATCCTCCACACAAATCATGGTGATATCAAAATTGAACTCAATCCTGAAAAAGCACCAAAAACAGTTGAAAATTTCTTGAACTATGTTCGTTCAGGTCACTATAACGGTACGATTTTTCACCGTGTTATTAACAATTTCATGATACAGGGAGGCGGATTTGAACCGGGAATGAAACAAAAACCGACAAACACTCCTGTTGAAAATGAAGCAGACAATGGATTGCAAAATGTGATTTATTCCATTGCCATGGCAAGAACTTCAGATCCCCATTCCGCTACAGCTCAATTCTTTATTAATGTCAACAATAATCATTTCCTTGACTATCCAGGACAAGATGGATGGGGTTATGCCGTTTTTGGTAAAGTCGTTGAGGGTCAAAGTGTTGTTGACACTATCAAACTTGTCGCAACAACACGTAGTGGCATGCATGCCGATGTCCCAAGAGAAGATGTCATCATTGAATCAGCAGAAGAAGTAGAATAAGGAAAAAAAATGCATACCGGCATAGCAAAAACCCCCGAAAAAAGTCTTGCCCTTTTTATTTCAGATTTACATCTGACAGAAGCCGCTCCCAAAACAACGGAAGCTTTTCTTCATTTCTTGGCAAATGATGCCAGAAAAGCAGAAAGTCTGTATATCCTTGGCGATCTGTTTGAATATTGGGCAGGTGATGACGATATGGATAGTACTTACAATCAGCTTATTACCCATGCCATACGGGAATTATCTCATGCCGGTACTGCAGTCTACTGGATCCCTGGAAACCGTGATTTTCTAACGGGAGACAAATTTGCAACTGAAAGTGCGGTTACCTTTCTTTCGGAATTGGACACGATTGAAATAGCCGATAAAAAAATCGCTCTTGCTCACGGTGATGCACAATGTCTGGAAGATCCTGATTACGTCAAATTTCGTGCCATGGTAAGAGCACCGCAATGGCAGCAGCAGTTTTTATCGTTGCCTTTAAATCAGCGAAAACTCCTGATTGAAAGTTTTCGAAAAGACAGTAAAAAAGAAAATGAAACCAAACCGGATTACATCTGGGATGTAACCGTATCTGCTGTTGATGACGTTTTTAACAAAACTGGAGCCTCTATCTTCATACATGGCCATACCCATCTGCCTGATGTACATAAACACGGATCAAACCTGCGTTATGTCTTACCTGACTGGGATTTGGACAATAATTCCAAAAAGGGCGGATGGTTGGAGATCACGGCAAATGGTGAATTTGTTCAGCACACATTGTCCTGATAAATAACATCCCGGTGAAATCGTTTTAATACAGACCGTATGGACACGGCTTTTTCTTTTATGCATTTTTCACAGGATGCATATGTCGTTGCCCGCAACTTAATTGGAGCAACTTTTCTTGTCAATGGAGTTGGCGGAATCATTGTTGAAACGGAAGCCTATGATCAGCAAGATCCGGCTTCCCATAGTTACATCGGCCAAACACCCAGAAATAAAGTCATGTTTGGTGATCCTGCCCACATTTATATTTACCGTTCATACGGTATGCATTGGTGCATGAATTTTATATGCAGGGAATCCGGATATGGTTCTGCCGTTTTAATTCGAGCCATTGAACCGACTCATGGAATCGATATCATGAAGTTGCGACGCAAAACGGAC
>CAZAIY010000317.1:0-1640 GCA_964485295.1 uncultured Oxalobacter sp.
CACGATAATAGCAGCAAGCGTAATAGTAATTGCCCCCACCAAACGCCTTCTGGCCCGTTTTTTTTCGGGAAGAATGGGATCCTCCTTTTCATCAGAACGCCCCCCTGAATCATTGCCGCCAATCCGATCCGATATGCCTCCCCCTCCACTGGCATGTGGAAATTCAGCATCAGCTGCTTGAGGTTGATATCGTCGAAATAAAAGAAAATGGCTCATGTAATTAATTCATGATATTAGAGGAACCTGAATCTGCCGATTGTGTTATGCCATTTACAACCCAGAAAGATCCGAATGCAATTATTCTATCATTTTTCTGTGCATTGATCTTCGCTACAGCCAATGCTTCGGCAACACTTTTAAAAAGTTTTATCCTGTCCGATTCGATTCCGGCAATTAAAAGCCTTTCCTTTAGTGATTCAGCCGTTGCCGCACGGGATAAGGGTAAATCGGCCAAATACCAGAAATCAATACTTGACTTTAATGGGGTAATAATTCCCTCAATATCTTTATCCGCCATGGCTCCAAAAACGGCAAAAGTCAAAGGAAAACTTCCCATATCATGAAGATTTTCTGCCAGGACAATGGCAGCATGGGGATTATGTGCCGCATCCAAAATCACAACCGGTTCCGTCTGAAAAATCTGAAAACGCCCGGGAAGGTAAACATCTGCCAATCCCGTCCGGACAGCTTCTTCACCAAATGGCAGGACATCTTGCATCAGTTCAAGTACAAACAGGGCATTTGCCGCATTCTGGATCTGGTTTTTTCCATACAGGGCCGGTAAATTCAGGTGATCAAATTGTCTTGTCCTGCCAGAATAACTCCAAAAATCTCCTCCATTGACCAGATAATAATCTCTTCCGTAAACGTAAAGATTGGCATTTATCTCATTGGCATATTGAACCAGTGTTTCGGGAGGATTTTTATCACCATAAACAGCAGCACATCCTTTCCGGAAAACACCTGCTTTTTCAAATCCGACCAAATCCCGTGTATTTCCCAAATATTCAACGTGTTCAATATCCACGTTTGTCACAATAGCTGCCCTGGCATCGATCAGATTAACGGCATCGAGTCGACCGCCCAATCCCACCTCCAAAATAACCACATCCAATTGGGCGTCAGCCAAAATATTTAAAATGGCCAGCGTAGTAAATTCAAAATAGGTCAACGAAATGTCATTTCGTGCTTTTTCAACTTTTTTAAAATAATGAACAAACGTGTCTTCAGAAACGGTCTGCCCATTCATTTTTAAACGCTCTTTAAAATGATGAATATGGGGAGAGGTATAAAGGCCTACTCGATATCCCGCTTTCTGCCACATTATCTGCATCATTGCACAGGTGGAACCTTTTCCATTGGTGCCGCCCACAATCACAACAGGACAATCAAAACGGATTTTTAGACGATCCTTCACTATCCTTGCACGTTCCAATCCCATTTCTATCGTTTTGGGATGAAGCCGCTCAATATGGGTTAGCCATTCTGTCAATGTGTCAGAATAGATAAGACTCACAGAATCCCTTTCCATAAAATGACATCAGGAAACAGCTTCCATGGTTCTGTTTTGCAAAATAGCCAGAAGATGAGCCAACTCGTTTCTCATTTCACGACGATCCACAATTCGATCAACTGCCCCT
>CAZAIY010000318.1:0-1606 GCA_964485295.1 uncultured Oxalobacter sp.
AGGATCAATCACATTACCATCCTTGTCGATCGCTTCTGTTGTGCCATCCGCAGCTATTCTTTGCAAAGTATAGGAAGAAACAGGAGAATCCCCTTCAAAAACCACTTTATAAGTGTAATCATTGAGCTTGGTCTCATCGGTTACGGACACCCCGATCAACAGATCGTTTCGGGTTGCATCCACCGTAGATGCCGTCATGCCTTTGATCCCCATGAAAATGGAACGGCCGGAATCCGTTGATGCCATATAACGGGCCGCATCAACCTGAATCATCATCTGGCCATCATCTCCCTGATAGGTGACTTCACCTGTTATCGACATGGAAAATGGCTCTGTGGCGACCTTGTATCCGGAAAAAATATAATTGCCATAAGCATCCCGTGTATTGGCATAACCGACCATCTCATCACGAATCGAACGGATTTCATCCGCAATCACGCGCAACTGCTCTTCAGCATGAATACCGTCACCGGCATAGACCATCAATGTCTGGACATCCTGCAGGCGACTGACAAAACTGTTTATCGTGGATTCCTGCAATTTCAGGCTGTCTTCCGCATTACCCCGATTGCTGGCAAACTGGGTATTCATGGACTGTCCCTGTTTCAAATCAAGTGCTCTTGCCGCTGAAACAGGATCATCCGACGGAGTGAGTATTCGCTTACCTGAAGCAATATGCTCCATGGTCTTGCTGAGCTGGGCCTGCAAAGTCGACAGCCGTTTTGAGGACTGTCCATACATCATGGTATTGCTAATACGTGGAAAGGAAGTCATAACCTTACTCCATTAAAACTTAACTAAAGACCGCCAGAATGGCATCAAAGAGTTCATTTGCCGTCTGGATGACTTTTGATGCGGCATTGTAATATTGCTGGTAACGCATCAGGTTAATCGCTTCCTCATCCAGATTCACGCCCGATTCACTTTGCCACTCTTCATAAATCTCATTTAAGAGATTGGCCGTAGAGGTACTGGTAACTTCCAGTTCCTGGGTTTTGGCACCCACCCGATTGACCAGTTGCGAATAGGCTCCCTGATAGCTGGTTGTGCCATTTAACATAGTCTTGGCATCCTGCAGGGCTGCCAATGCCAGCATATTGCGGTTGTCACCTGTTCCATCCGTATTGGGTTCAATGGAAAAAGTATCCCCTGCTGCCGGATTACCGGTAATCGTAAAGATGAAATCCCCGAAATTGTATTGGGCGCCTTCCACATAAGGAACTTGTTGGCCTGGCACATATAAAGTTGGTGTAGCTCCCTCGGACGGGTAATACCAGACATTGGCAGTCGTTTCAAAGGTACCGCCTTCCTGATAGGTCAATGTTCCTGATGAGGCAAATTGCGGACCCGTTACCTCGCCCAACGAAACCTGGCCTGTTCCGAGATTGTTCTCACCCATCGTCGTTTTGACAGGTGAAGCCGCCGCAATCTTGTTGGAATCCGTAATCAGAAGACTCAGACTTTCCGCAACATCGTTTAATGGTTTCAGGACAATGGAATCCCCCGGTTGTAGCCCGTCAGACGAAAAACGTACCCCGTCAATGACATTGGCATCCGAATTCGTCTCCAAATTCAGTCCAGCAAAAACCGTCCCATCTGATACACG
>CAZAIY010000319.1:0-1580 GCA_964485295.1 uncultured Oxalobacter sp.
GGTTGAGATTTTTTTAATAAGGCATTTGCATTGATAAAAGCATTTTCTAATGAATAGCCTTGTTTAATCAATTCAGCAATATCCACCCAATCTCTTTGTGAACCTCTTGCTGCATAGGTAATAATTTTCATAGCAAAAATATCTACGGGTGAAGCTATTTTGATGCCAACAAACGTGCATAGTTTTTGCCTAAAAATCGAAGTTCATAACCTTCATTGGAAACGGTTACCTTATCGCTTAGATATTCCTTGAAACGATTGACATCAAAGCCACCATCAGTATTAAAACATGCTGGAAAATGTTCCCTCAATGCTGCAATTTGTCTGTCATTTGGCAACACTTCCTCATTGAGAGCCATAATATCTCTAATCATAGGTTTAACTCTTTATCAATTCTTGCTAACACTACCTCAAAACAGGCAAGGGATTTCTTTTTGTAATGTTGATCGATTTACTGGTACACAGGGTGTTGCGAATAAAATCAAACAGAATACTCTCTTTTTCTTCTTCCGTTTCTTTCGCAAAATTTACAAAATTATGATACACAAGATAGTTGTTCAGGTGTTTGGATGAAACACCTTTGAATCTTGATGAAATCAGATTTTTTAAATGGGAATGATAACTGTTGACTGTCTGGATATTGAATGTACCAACAGTACGCTTGTTTCTCGGAATCCTGATGTGATTGAGTTCCATATCCAAAGACAGCTTTTGATAAGGTCTTAATGAATCCGTAACAAAAACAGAATCCTTTTTGATATTTCCACCAATAACATTCTGAAGATCAATCAAACCGGGTTTGCCCAGATTGGACATTCTTGCAATGGAAAGTCCATTCAAATTGACATAGCAGGGTACGCAAACCTGTTCCTTGGACAAGCCACGTCTTGACGCTTTGGTACCTCTGTGGCGCGACTGACGTGGCATCCTAAAATTTGATTTTTTGTGGTTCCCTTTGTATGAAACAGGAGTAAAGGTTTCATCAGCCTGAACGATTCCATCCAGTTTGACTTCTGCCATCATGTTTTGCAAAGCATCCAGAATCTTGTTCCGCCAGTAAAATGCTGTTGTCAGATCAATTTCACATATCTTGGCGCATTTGCGTAAAGGATATTTTTCAATCATGCATTGCACATATTTCTTCCATGTTTCAATTGGTTTTTTCGTATGAAACAGAATGGTTCCTGTCATGGCAACAAAGGTCTTTTTGCATTCCCTGCATAAATAGCGTTGCGTACCACCCTTGGTTCCGTTTTTGACAAACTTCTGAGACTGGCAGTGAGGACAGGCTTTAGCTAATTTAGGTGAAACAGAAGAATCTGTTTTGTTTTTGGATTGACTTGTTTCATTAAAAATGGAAGACAGAAAAGTTTTTTTATCATTTTCTGATAAATTATTGAAAAGTTGGCGCAATACATTCAATTCTTCGGTGTTGGATTTTATAATCATTTTCGCTAACTCCTTTTTTTATAAGGATATTTTAGCTTATTCAATTATATGTGTCAACACTTATTACAAACAGAGCCAAACGAAAAAATAAAAAAACAGAAAACCAAAAATTAAAAAAGGAGCTTCCTGATT
>CAZAIY010000320.1:0-1575 GCA_964485295.1 uncultured Oxalobacter sp.
CAGTCAGAATAAAAAAAACAAAAATCTGGCCGGCCGCATCTCCCAAATAATGTGAAAAAGCAACAAAATTCAGATTGACCGATAACAGCATCAATTCAATTGACATCAGCAAAACAAGCAGATTTCGGCGATTTACAAAAACACCAATAATGGAGATGGCAAAAAGAAGTGCACCGACAATAAGATAATGAACGAGAGAAAGCGTCATTTTTTCTCCCCTATATCATTTACCATGCTTTCTTTTTGCTGCCAATAAGCTGTATCCGCTTCCATTTCAATTAAACGCAAATTATCTTTTTTGGATGCGTCAAGTGCCGTCGAGGCAGAAGAATACTTGGCGTCTTTACGGCGCCGCAAGGTCAAAGCAACAGCGGCAACAATGGCAACCAGCAAAATGACCGCAGCAATTTCAAAAGCGTATAAATATTTTGTATAAAGTTCTATTCCAATGTGATACGTTTGTCCAATCGTATTAGAAATCTCCGGAGAATAGGGCTTCTCAACCCAGAATCCTTTCATCAATACAGCTGACATTTCAAAAACAATCAAAATGCCTACCGGTATGGCTACAGCCATATTGCGTTTCAGATTCTCCCTGATAACCGCCAATTTAATATCCAGCATCATGACAACAAAGAGAAAAAGAACCATGACGGCGCCAACATAGACCAGCATCAATATCAGGGCGAGAAATTCAGCCTGCAGCAAAATCCAGATAGCCGCAGCGGAAAAAAATGAAAGAACAAGAAAAAGTGCGGAATGAACCGGATTACGTACGGTAATCACCCCTAATGCGGCAAAAATCAATATGGCGGAAAACCCCAGAAAAAATATGGTTTGAAAATTCATATCAATTCAAACTTGTCCCATTATCATTTAGTGTATCTGCCTGTTTTGACATCATGATGTCTGTTTCATACCTGTCGCCAATGGCAAGCAATTCTTCTTTCGTAAAATACAATGTTCTTTTATTTTCAGCGACGTATTCAAATAATTGTGTTTGCACAATAGCATTAACCGGGCAGGCTTCTTCACATAATCCACAAAAAATACATTTGTTCTGATCAATTTCATAACGGATTGTCCTGCGTGTTCCATCTTCCCTCATATCGGATTCAATGGTAATCGCCAAAGCAGGGCAGGCCGACTCACATAATTTACATGCGATACAACGCTCTTCTCCATTGGGATAACGTCTTAAAGCATGCATGCCTCTAAAACGGGGAGAAACAGGTGTTTTTTCTTCCGGATACTGAACAGTCACTTTCCGTGAGAACAGATAACGGACTGTTACCCGGAATCCTTTTATCAAATCAATTAGCAGGAAACTGCTTAAAAAATCTTTTATTTTTTTCATCACCAGCTCAGTTGTACCTGCCTATCCCCATATATTCCAGGGTGTTTTTATCCAACAGGCGACTAATACAAAATAGCCCATTGTAATTGGAAGAAAAATTTTCCAGCCCAAACGCATTGTATGATCATAACGATAGCGAGGGAAAGTCGCCCTGATCCAAATAAAGGTTGAAACCACCAAAAACGTTTTCATTCCCAGCCAGATCCAGCTAGGTATCC
>CAZAIY010000321.1:0-1546 GCA_964485295.1 uncultured Oxalobacter sp.
TGCTTAGAATTGAAGAACGAAACAAATTTCCATCTCCTTTAGAAGTTGGAATGCAATTTGAAGGTATCCCGGAAGATGGGGACGATAATGAAGAACCTGTTATTTTTGTTGTAACCGATATCGCAGATGACAAAGTCGTTTTGGATGGAAATCATCCTCTTGCCGGAATTGCACTTCGGTTCGCTCTTAATGTAGTGGAAGTTAGAGCAGCAACACCTGATGAAATCGCACATCAACACGCACACATTCCTGGTATACATGACGATGAAGATGACGATCAGGAAAATGCCCAATATCGCAGTATTATTATTCATTAATTATTTTTCATCCCAAACTAAAATGATTGGATGGCAGGTTTGAGGGAAATATGCGTCAGAAATTATTTGTCGGTAACTGGAAAATGAATGGCAGTCTTGTAGCAAATGGACGTTTGTTACGGGAAATCAAATCTGGAATAAAAGACGCTCAAGGAGAAGTCGCCATATGTGTTCCTGCCTGTTATCTTGGTCAATGTTGTGAAATTTTGATTCAATCAAATATCGCACTGGGAGCACAAGATGTATCTTCTCATGCTACTGGAGCATATACAGGAGATATATCTGCAAGAATGTTACAGGATTTTGGATGTAAATATGTTATTGTCGGGCATTCTGAAAGAAGAGAATATCACGGTGAAACCGATGAAGAAATAGCACATAAAGCACAACGTGCCATGGCTGCCGGAGTCACACCCATTGTTTGTGTTGGGGAAACATTGGCACAAAAAGAAGCCGGACGAACTCAAGAAATCATTGAAATGCAAATGAATGCCTTTCTATCTGTCCTGGATCCAAAAGAAACAAATAATTTAATTGTTGCTTATGAACCAATATGGGCTATTGGAACAGGCAAAACCGCAACTCCTGAAATGGCCCAAGAAGTGCATGCCATGTTAAGAACATTATTAATTAAAAAAAGTGCAGAAGCCGGAAAACGAACCCGCATCCTATACGGAGGAAGTATGCGCCCACAAAATGCACGTGAATTATTAAAAATGCCGGATATTGATGGTGGTTTAATTGGTGGGGCTTCTTTAATAGCTACAGATTTTTTAGCAATTACAAAAGCTGTATTATAATTGCGTTCTTAAATATTTCTAAAAGAAAGAAAAAAAAACATTATGGTATTTAAAATAATCATTTTTGTTCAGGTTATTTCTGCGTTGGCTATTATTGGGCTTGTATTATTACAGCATGGCAAGGGTGCTGATATGGGTGCCGCTTTTGGTGCAGGTGCATCAGGCAGTTTGTTTGGAGCAACCGGTTCTTCCAATTTTCTTTCCAAATCAACAGCAATTGCCGCTATTATCTTTTTTATAGCAACATTGGTACTGGCATATGTTGGGCATCGTCCAGCGCCTAAAGCAACTGTTACTGACCAACTGGAAACGATGACAGTAGCACCTGCTGCTAAATCAAAACAAGTAGAAAAACGATCTGGTGCAGGAATTGCCGCTATTCCTTCTGCACCATCAGCAGATTCAGATTCCAAAAAAGAAGAAAATAAA
>CAZAIY010000322.1:0-1521 GCA_964485295.1 uncultured Oxalobacter sp.
TCATGGAAAACTTGAAAGCGGCAGGATATCAGCCAGAACAAGTTGATACCATTTTGTTGACCCATATGCATGGTGATCATGTAGGAGGTATGACGGATGCCAATGGTCAAATGATTTTCCCAAATGCCAAAATTTATGCCAACAAACTGGAAAGCGACTTCTGGTTATCTGAAAAAAATGAAAGTGAGGCTAAAACGGATCTGATGAAAAATCTGTTCAGGATGGCTCAATCTTCAACAGCACCTTATCGTGTTGCAAAAAAATGGCATACTTTTGAGAATAAACAGGAAATTGTTCCAGGGATTACCGCTTACTCTTTGGTTGGGCATACACCAGGGCATTCCATGTTCAGAATCAAGTCCGGCGAAAACCGATTCTTCGTTTTAGGAGACGTCGCACATAGTTATGCGGTGCAATTTGCCCGTCCGGATGTAGCCATCGAATTTGATGTGGATCCCAAACAGGCGGTTGTTTCCAGATATAAAGTATTTAATTTGGCCAGTAAATACAAATGGAAAGTTGCAGGTGCTCATTTGCCATTCCCAGGTATAGGTCACATTCTTTCAAATGGTGATGGATCCTATGATTGGGTACCAATACAATTTGTTCCGGATTGAGTTGTTTAAACGATATCCGGTAACTTTTGCTGGAGATTTTGGGCAGATAAGGTTTCAAATAGAAGAGAAGCGGATAAAATTATTCTTTTGATAACCATTCTGCCCATCTTGCCATTTGTTCCAGTAAAAAGAGACGTTTTCTTTCTGGCAAAGTTTCAAGCGAGTAAGCAATTCTGTCTGAAAGCTCTTTCGTGCCAGGAGAAATTCCATCAAAAAGTCTTCCTAAGGTTGTATCTAATGCGTTTGCTATGCGAGATAGTGTTGCGATGCTCGGGGTAACATTACCTCTCTCTATTCTTGATAAAGATACGGTATCAATTCCTACCTTTTCAGCTATTTCTGCTTGAGTTTTTTTTATTTCACGCCTAATAGTAGAAATATTTTTCCCTAAGTAAATAGCGATATTTTTTTCCATAACTCTATTTGGCCTGTTAATAAATTACAGGTTATGTTGTCTTATGGAAATAAATCTTGTAACATCATAACATGTTAAGTTATAGGCATAATGCGTATCTTATTAAAAGATAGATTTGTTTCTGGACAACTTAAAATGAAATGGGTAGTAAAAGTTTTGCTTGTGATGATGATAGGCATGTCATTTGTAATGGCTCAGGAGTCAGCCACAACAGAACTGGACGCCTGTGTAAAAAATAAGCAATTACTTTACGGTGGTGTTGGAACGGTTGCAGGAGCGGCTGTAGGAGCTGGTATTGCATACTTTACGAGATCAAATATTGCGCAAGGTATGGCGATTGGTTCAGCTGTAGGAGGAATGGTTGGGTTTGGAATTTCCTACTTTAAGGCATACGGCATGTGCATGGAAGAGCATCCAGAATGGACAAAAGAATCCCAACTAACCCGAACAAAGGATTTTTATGCTGCCAAAAAAAGGTATAAGCACAGT
>CAZAIY010000323.1:0-1520 GCA_964485295.1 uncultured Oxalobacter sp.
GAACCCACGGCAAGAATGCGTGCCGCACCACGGAAACTGGCTCCGGCAACTGCCATCAGTCCGACAGGACCGATACCGATGACCAAGACCGTATCGCCGAACTGAACATCTGCCAGTTCCACACCATGAAAACCGGTTGGCACCATATCGGAAAGCATACAGGCTTCTACCGTGCCGAGTCCTTTTGGCATCAGGGCGAGATTGCCGTCCGCATCGTTGACATGAAAGAATTCACTGAAAACACCATCCTTGAAATTGGAAAATTTCCAGCCTGCCAGCATGCCTCCCGAATGCATGGAATAGCCGGCCTGGGCCTCCAATGAATTCCAGTCAGGTGTAATAGCGGGCACAAGGACACGATCTCCGGGTTTGAAGTCTTTGACAAGCGAGCCTACCTCGACAACTTCAGCACAGCATTCATGACCAAGAATCATATTGTGACGCTCACCGATCGCTCCGGACCAAAGGGTATGGACATCCGATGTACAGGTCGCCATGGCCAACGGTCTGCAAATGGCATCCAGGGGACCACAGACAGGCCGTTCTTTTTCAATCCAGCCGGACTGGCCGATTTTGAGCATTGCATAACCTTTCATCACTCTTTCCTCCTAGATAATGGATTCACAAAAAAAATGAATCGGAACATTTTTCACCAGTAAAAAATAATGCCCATAGCAAATGCCTTTTCAGCAGCCAACTGGCTGATTTTTCAGATTGACTGTGACGCCTCCGGCAAGACTTTTTGCCTTAAAACCATTTTGCTGCAGGATTCTGGCGGCAAAGTAACTGGTCTTGCCGATCATGCAAATGGTCATAACGGGTTTATCGGGATCAAGCTGATTGAGGCTGCTGCGGAGCATGGGCAGGGGTATATTGATTGCGCCCGGTATGGGATTTTGTTGTGCCAGAGCTTTTCCCCTGACATCCACCAACTGGATATTGGCATCAGGCCCGGGCATCTCATTGACAATTTCCACCAGCCCGTCCTGTATGTTGGTTGCGGCAAACCCTGCAATATTGACAATGTCCTTTGCAGAACCAAATGGCGGCGCATAGGACAATTCAAGATGACAAAGATCCTCAATGGTCATTTTTGCCGTAATGGCGGTGGCTAGAATATCCAGCCTTTTATCAACACCCTCCTGTCCAACTGCCTGGGCACCCAAAAGAATGCCGGTTTCCTTTTCCCAGAAAATTTTCAGATGGATGGGTCTGGCTCCCGGGTAATAGGTTGCGTGATGAAAGTCTCTGATTAAAACGGAATCGTAATGGATGCCGGCGTTTTTCAGTCCGCTTTCATTCATGCCCGTACAACCGGCTGCCAGATCAAAAACCCGGACAATGGCCGTTCCCAGTGATCCCGGATAAGGACGCGCTTTTTCCCCCAGAAAAACATGATCCGCCGCGACGCGTCCCTGACGATTTGCCGGTCCGCCCAAAGGCACGGCAATTTCTCCTCCCAGAGTTCTCTCGCGTGTCTGTACTGCGTCACCTGCCGCATAAATATCAGGATCGGAAGT
>CAZAIY010000324.1:0-1519 GCA_964485295.1 uncultured Oxalobacter sp.
GTTTCAGTTACCCTTTTTTTTCGGGCAGGCATGATTTTTTCTGTACGTTTTGCCCGGCTATGTCGGCAAATGAATAGACTATGTACGGGAAAAATCTGTTGGCAGGAAAGCCGGATGGCATGAGTCTGAACAGGGACTGAAACGGCAGGCATTTTACGTTTACGACTGCATGGTTAAAAGATGGATCATACTGTAAAAAAAACACTTTCCGAATGGAGTCTTCATTTGCGTTCCTGGGGAGGCATTGCGCTTTTGGCAGATGCGTTTCGGGAAAACATGGATTTTGGAAAACCGATCAATCGTGTTTTGTCGATTGCCCATATAGTTCTTTTTTGCCGAAGACCCCGTTTTTCTTTCGACCCGGAGCACTTTACTGTCAATGGCAATACCATTTCCTGTCAGTTGGTCTGCAGGATCAATGGGGAAAAAAAGAGCATCCCTTTTTCTTTTCCCTGTCCGTTAAAGGAAGGGGAAACACGGATTGTTCTTTCTCCCAATCCGTATCAGGAAATTCATATTGTCAATGAAAAAGGAGAAGGGGTTCGGAAATTGACGGCGCATGGCCTTTCACAGCATCCGGCCATTTTAAAACAGGAAAACTGGGTTAATGATCTTGAAGTTCTGTATGTCGGAAATGTTTATCAGGAGGGAGACGCTTCCGCTTTTGATCGCGTATATAGGGATGAAGGTTTGCAAAAATTGTTAGCCGGAATGCGAAAAGCTTTACCTGATGACGATATCATTATTTATGCTTTTGAATATCTGCCGTATGAACTGATTCCCCTGTTCGGGGCATTAAAACCGAAAACACAGGAAAAAAAGGAAGCCCGTTTTATTTCGATAAAGGATAATCCCCTAACTGAATTTCAAAAAATCTGTATGGCGCAGGCGGCATTGATTGCCTATTTTGGACCGCCCTGGAATGTTTCAGAAAAAAGAATCAGCCACCCGGCCTCTCTTTCCGTTTTAAAAAGCTGTGAATCGCTGGATTTTTCTGGCGTAGTCATTGAAATTTCGACTGTTCGAAGTCATTTCAGATTGTATTCTGGCTCAGCGCCCAGCATGCAGCATCACATGCACATGATGGATATGAGTGTTCCTGATCAACGGGCCCATTTTTTTAATGCCGTCCTTTAGAAATTTTGTTTTTTCTGTTTTAGGGACAGTTTAAAGCGGGCGCAAGCAGTTTTCGCCATGAGCCGATACGTTCTTTTCGGGAAAGATCGTAATCAGGACGGGACAAAGAATGGGGCATGACAAAATAGGGAATCTAGACCTGGGGTTTATTTTTGGCCAGTTTGATATCCTGCAGCCAGTCCCTGATTTTTAATACATCCTGTGCCCGGGATTTTTTACCTGGAGCATCAAGAAATACCATCACAACCGGTCGGTTTTCAATCATGACCTGCATGACGACACAATTGCCGGCCGCTGAAATAAATCCTGTCTTCTGCAATTCAATATCGATGTGCGGGTTATGAACCAGGCTGTTGGTATTGGCATAATGGATATAACGAAA
>CAZAIY010000325.1:0-1500 GCA_964485295.1 uncultured Oxalobacter sp.
TCGGCAATAAGTTCATGGGCTTTTACGCACATCATAACATCCGAAGATTTGATGCCTTATCTAGTACCAACTAGTGCCGGGAAAAACGAATGAAAATTTGTTATTTATTAGCTCTGCTACGATATTCATTGGTACGAGTATCAATCTCGATTTTGTCACCAATTTCAACAAAAAGAGGAACTTGTAAAGTATAACCCGTAGCAATTTTGGCTGATTTTAAAACCTTACCGGAAGACGTATCCCCTTTCACAGCAGGTTCAGTATATGTCACCTCACGAATAATCGTATTTGGCAACTCAATAGAAATGGCTTTACCTTCATAAAAAACGGCATTTGCTTCCATACCATCTTCAAGGTAATTAAGAACATCTCCCATATTTTCTGCTTCAATTTCGTAAGGATGATATTCTGCATCCATCCATACATAAAGCGGTTCCGAGTAATAGGAATATGTAACGGGTTTTCTTTCCAAAATAACGGTTGTAAATTTATCATCTGCTCGATAAACAGCTTCCATATTGGAACCTGTTAATAAATTTTTTAATTTCATTTTGCAAACAGATGCATTACGACCTGATTTGGTAAATTCTGATTTTAAAACCACCATTGGTTCATTATTAACCATGATGACATTGCCTGAGCGTATTTCCTGTGCCTGTTTCATAAAATTACAATTCAATAAAAGCTTAAAAAAACTGCATAGTCAAAGCAATGCAGCCGAAATAACATCGTGTATTTTAACGCATACTACTTATAAATCGGAAAAGCGATGAAGCAAAATCCTCATTTTCATTGATTTTTTCTGCCCAATCCAATGCATGTTGTTCCAGAATATTTTCTTTTAGAAAGAAATTTTTTATCCATAATGAAACAAGTGAACCTTTTTTTTTCTGTATATTATTCCATTCACTCCAAGCACTTTGCATGACTTCACAAAATTCTCTATCTAATAAAGCTGAAAAATACTGTTCAAGAAAAATTTGAAGTTTGGCCTCATGAACATTATTTTCCTGCGGATATATTTGCCATATAAAAGGCTTGCCAGCCCATTGTGCCCTAACAAACGAATCTTCCCCTCTTACAAAATTTAAATCACATAACCAAAGCAAATTGTCGTAATCTTCTTGATCTAAAACAGGTATAACTTCTACTGTTAGATTACCAGTTGTTTTAATAACACCCGCTTTTGCAGGAATCCCAAGAAATGCATTAACAGATTTTTCTGCAATTCCCTCAGGAACCAAACATAAAATTGTTTTTTCCTGTTGTTGAATAAGTACGTCAAATAATGTAGAAACTGGTGCACTGTCATAGCAGAAAAGAGAAAATATTCTTTCTGCCTCGCCTTTTACACCAATTCGTTTTAAAAAAGCATATTGAAGCAGTCTATTTTTCTGAAATATATTTCTCTGGTAGATCAAATCAGCTTCACGAATTAACCCTCCTGTTCCTTTTGAAAAACCAGGAACGAAAAAATATTTCGTTAATATCGTAGTTGAT